>NZ_JAFCWC010000015.1:0-37653 GCF_049897365.1 Brevundimonas sp. DC300-4 | reverse complement strand
AAGTTGAACTGGTTCTGGCTGGCGAGGGTCGAATACTCCTGCGCCTGCACGACCTGAAGCTGGGCCAGTCGGATGGTCAGGGCCGTAACGCCCAGCGCCGTCAGCCCGCCGACCACGAAAGTACGGCGCAGGAACGAGCCCTGGCGCTCGTTCACATCGGCAAAGAAGATCGAAGGTTCGGTCATCAGAACCCTTCCCTGCCGCGTTTTCCTCCGCCTCCGCAAGGCGCGGAAGCGGAGGGATATTCCTAGTGGACCGGCCGCCCGCCGTGCTTCGAGTATTCGATCCGGGCGATGGTGCGGTTGTGCACCTCGTCCGGGCCGTCGGCGAGGCGCAGGGTGCGCACGCCCGCGTACATCTCGGCCAGGGGGGTGTCGCCCGAGACGCCTGCGCCGCCGAACGCCTGGATGGCGTCGTCGATGATCTGCAGCGCCATGCGCGGGGCCGCGACCTTGATCTGGGCGATCTCGGACTTGGCGTTCTTGGCCCCGGCCTGATCGATCATCCAGGCGGCCTTCAGCACCATCAGGCGGCACATTTCGATATTGGTGCGCGCCTCGCCGACGCGCTGTTCCCACACCGAATGCTCGGCCAGCTGCTTTTTGAAGGCCGTGCGGTTCAGCAGACGCTCGCACATCAGCTCCAGCGCCTTTTCGGCCGCGCCGATCACACGCATGCAGTGGTGGATACGGCCCGGCCCGAGACGGCCCTGGGCGATCTCGAAGCCCCTGCCCTCGCCGGCGATCAGGTTTTCGACCGGCACCCGGACGTTGTCGAGCACGACCTCGGCATGGCCGATGGGGCGCTCGTCATAGCCGAACACGGTCAGCATCCGCTCGATGCGGAAGCCGGGGGTATTGGTCGGCACCAGGATCTGGGACTGCTGCTGGTGGGTCGCGGCGCCCGTGTCGGTCTTGCCCATCACGATGGCGATGGCGACGTTCGGGTGACCCATGTTGGTCGACCACCATTTGCGGCCGTTGATCACATACTCATCGCCGTCGCGGACGATCGAGGTCTGGATGTTGGTCGCGTCCGAGGAGGCCACGGCCGGCTCGGTCATCAGGAAGGCGGAGCGGATCTCGCCGGCCATCAGGGGCTTCAGCCAGCGATCCTGCTGAACCGCGTTCCCGTACATATGGAGCACCTCCATATTGCCGGTGTCCGGGGCGTTGCAGTTGAACACCTCGGGCGTCCACAGGCCAGCGCGGCCCATGGCCTCGGCCAGGGGGGCATATTCCAGGTTGGTCAGGCCCGCACCGTGATCCCCCGGAAGGAACATGTTCCAAAGGCCCGCCTCACGCGCCTCGGCCTTCAAGGCCTCCATGGTCGGTGACTGGACGGTGTGGTCGCTATGAACGTCGGCCCAGTAGTCGGCGGCGCGCGGCGCCACCGTGTCGTCGAGGAACCGCGTGACCCGCTCCTGCCAATGCAGGGCCCGGTCCGAGTGCTTGAAATCCATGGATGTCGTCCTTCCCGATATGCGAACGGCGCGATCCGCAGGACCGCGCCGTTCCGGCGTATAGCTTTTGTTAGCCGACCACTAGCGCTTCAGCAGAGGGGCCAGCTTCTGGGCGATCATCATGTCGCCGGCGATCTTCAGCTTGCCCTGCATGAAGGCCATCATCGGGTCCAGCTTGCCGTCCGACAGGGCCATGAAGTCGTCCCAGGTCATGGAGACGGTGGCGTCGGCGGGCTTGTCCTCGTTGGTGACGGTGTTCGGAACCGAGGCGCCGTCGATGAAGATCATGCCCACGTCGCCCAGGTCGATCTTCACGGTCTTGCCCAAACCGGAGTTGTCGCCGACGGCGCCGCGGATGTGTTCGGTCACTTGAGCCAGATCGGCCATGGAGGGTCTCCCTGAGAAGGTGGAGCGGAAGCCCTATCCCTCCATAGGCCGCCTCACAAGATCACGTCGGGGAAACTGCGGCCCCCGGCTGGACGATCAGGATCACAACAATCCGAAACGGCGGATTGCGCCCCGGCGCGGGCTCCGCTATCGAGCCTGCCTGCCGGAGACGTGGCCGAGTGGCTGAAGGCAACGGTTTGCTAAATCGTCATACCCTGTAAGGGGTATCGAGGGTTCGAATCCCTCCGTCTCCGCCAGACCTTCCTTCGCCATCAACCGCAAAAGCCCGCTCAGGGCCCGTCACCACGCGGTTTGAACGCTCGGCCGCCTTCGCACATCACCGCTTGCTACCGTCGCCAACCGGCCTAAAGTGTGGGGGAACTCGTGGGGGGAAGTCCCGCGTGTGGGGGAATGACCCCTAGGTGTGGGAGAACACAGCATGGGCAGGCTCACCGCCAACGAGGTGAAGGCGAGTCTTTCGAAGCCCGGCACCTATCAGGACGGCGACGGACTGTTTCTGAAAGTGGACCGGCGCGGCGGCGCAAGCTGGACCCTTCGCGTTCAACACGCCGGCAAGCGGCGCGATATAGGGCTGGGCAGCGCGGGTATGGTTACCCTGGCCAATGCCCGGGCCAAGGCGGCGGAGGCCCGGCGCGCTGTCCGCGAGGAAGGCCGCGATATCGTGGCGGAACGACGCGAGGCCAAGGCGGCGGGCGTCACCTTCCGCGAAGCCGCGCTGGCTCTGCACGACGCGAACAAACACCAGTGGGCCGAAGGCAAGCACGGTGCGCAATGGCTGGCGACGCTGGAAACCTATGCCTTCCCGACCTTGGGGGCCAAGGCGGCGGGCGTCATAACCGCGAGCGACATCATTGCGGCCATTGCCCCGGTGTGGACGGCCCGACCGGAAACCGGGCGGCGGGTTCGCCAGCGGATATGCGCCACCCTCGACTATGCCCATGCGCGGGGCTGGCGGGCGACGGAAGCCCCGGCCCGGTCTCTGGCAGCCGGTCGGGGCCTGCCCCGTCAACCGGCGGGTGGCCACCATGCCGCCATGCCCTATGCGAGCGTCCCGGCCTATCTGACAAAGTTGCGCGCGAGCGGCGGAGTGTGGGGGCGGCTGGCGCTTGAGTTCGTCATCCTGACGGCGGCGCGGTCGGGCGAGGTTCGCGGTGCGCGGTGGTCTGAAATGGATCTGGACGTTGGCCTCTGGTCGGTTCCGGCGGAGCGCATGAAAGCCCGGCGCGAACATACCGTGCCCTTGTCACCGCAAGCCTTGGCTGTCCTGCACAGTGCAGCGGCGGTGCGGCTGGCGGGGACCGATCTGGTGTTTCCCGGCGCGGGCGGCGCTCTCATGTCGGACATGACAATGCGCAAGGTTCTGACTCGCGCCAAGGAACCGTTCACGGTCCATGGCTTCCTGTCCAGCTTCCGGGATTGGGTCGCTGAAAAGACAGCCTTCCCGCGCGAGGTGGCAGAGGCGGCGCTGGCGCATACCAATCCCAATGAGGTTGAAGCCGCCTATCAGCGCGGGTCGATGGTCGAGAAGCGCCGGCGGCTGATGGATGCATGGGGAGCGTATTGCGCCAACGGCAGCGGCGCGAAAGTGGTCCGCTTTCCGGCGAGGGCGGCGAGCCTATGAGCGGTGCAGAGGGGGGCTATTATCCGCTGAAAGACGCCGTGGAACAGCTGGCCTTTGAAGGCCATCCTGACCCATCCGGCGAAATGCTCCGGCGGCTATGCGCGGGAGAGTGGACTGCCTTTGGCCATTGGAGTTGGGTGGTATGGGCAGGAGACACCTTCCAACAGCACCGATACGGCGTGATTCCTGTTGAACGTTGGGAGGGCCTCAATGACGCTCTGGCCCGTGGTGTCAGTATCGAGGGAGGTGGGAAGCTTCTTCCGAACTTTAGCGATGAGTCCCGCTTCCCGAAGGGGTCGCCATGGGAGGAAATGGCCTCATGGGAGTGGCGAGACGGCCAATTTCGGATGGCCTTGCTACTCGGGCCGAATAACGAAGAGTGGTTTGTAGCCGACGAAATCGATGTCCGCGAACAGCGCTTGCTTTCGGGGCCTGAAGACGCAGCAACTCCTCCCCTAGAAGGCCCGACCGGATTAACAACCAACAGGGGCGGCCGGCCTCCGGCAACGGACTGGGAAGCAGCAGTTCTGGCAATAGCGGGCCGCTATTATCGCGGAGATTTCAAGCCAGGCAGCGTTGCCGATATCATCCGGGCGCTTCAGGATTGGGCTGTCGCTTCGGGGTTAGAACTGCCCGATACTACTGCCCGCCCTCATGCGCGGCGAATATTCGAGGCGTTCCAAGCTTGGGAAGCGGACTGACGACAACCTCTCCAGGCTAGGTTTTCGTCAGTTCTCGCTGGTTTCGAGACGACGACCACGGCCGTTCGCCAACACCCTTTGTGCGTCGCCCGGCACCTCCGCCAGGCGCTTCACACAAAGGCGAACACCCATGACGACCGACTATCTCCAACCACGGCTGGTCAGCATCCAGCAAGCCCGGACGCTTCTGGGCATCGGGCTCACGAAAACCTATGACCTGATTGCCGAAGGCCTGCTGGAAACCGTCACCATCGGTTCAAGGCGGCTGGTCACGCTGCGCAGCATCGACGCGCTGATTGACGGCGCGGCCATGGATCGGGCGGCCTGACATGACCCGCCTCAAACTCAGGCTGGCGAGCGCCAGTGCGGCGGGCCTGCCAACCCGCCTTCAGACACGCGGCGAGGCCATCGCGGCCAAATGCCGGGAGTGTCTTTATGACGCCCAGTCCGTGGGCACGTGGCGGCAACAGGTCTCGGCCTGCCCCGCGACGGAGTGTGCGCTCTGGCCTGTCCGGCCGCTTGCCGGGGGCGTTCCGGCATGGATTACGGCGCGGGAGGTCTCCCGGCTTCCCAATGACTGGCGAACCCTGACACACGGCGAAGCGGTGGCAATGGTGGCGGGCAGGGTCGAGCCTAGCCGTCGTGGATGCGACGTGGGGGCCATCCGTGACGCATCGGCAGGGTCTGCGGTCCCTGCATACCCGGAAGCCGGCTGACGCTCACGGATCGGCTCTACAGCGCATCGGCCCGGCGGTGGTGTCTCCCTCGCCGGGCCTTTGTGTTTTCGGGCCGTCCGCGTCGCGTCGCGCGTTCCATGGCCGATCGTCTGAAAGCGCCCTCGCCAAGCCCCGCCAGCCTCCGTGAGCGGCCGCCGATGAAACTTGCGAGGAAACCACCGCCAGCGGTCCGGATGAATGGAAATCAAAGCATTGAAGACGCGGCGGAAACCACCGCACCGGCCCTGGCCCCGGAAGCCAGGCCCCCTCTCTATAGAGGTTGCACCCCATGCGCCGCTGTCAGGAGCGGGCGGGGCGCGGCTGGTCCCCAAAGCCAAGCGAACCGCCCGCCTGCCCCGGTCTCAACGCCTCGCGCCGCCTTCATCCCGATTCCAGGCCGGGGCGGTGCGCGAAACCGGCGGGACCGGCAAACGTCGGCCCTGTCACTTGCGGCGGCGGCGGGCGTGATGGATGCGGCGGCCTTTGCGCTATCCATCGGCCTCGGCTTCAATCGGTTCCTCACGATCCATTGGGCAGCTGCCGGGGTTCCGGATGACCTCGCAGCGACGGCACGATGGTTGAAGCTCGCTGGCGACTGGATACGCGCGCACGGTGGTCAGGTGGCCTTAGCCTGGATACGCGAGACCGGCCCCGGCAAGGGCGCGCACGTCCATATCCTGTTGCACCTCCCGCCCGATCTGGCGGACGCGTTCAATCGTCGCCAGCGCGGATGGATGAAGGCGTGCGGCGCGGCATGGAAAGCCGGTGTCCGGTTCTCGCGGCCCATCGGTCGGAACCTGAACCACTATGCCAGGGGCGAGATTGACGGCCGGGCCTATGACGCCAATCTGGCGGAGGTGCTGGACTACGTTTTGAAGGGCGGAGACGACGCGGCCCGGGAACGGCTGGGCATTGACCGACAAGAGCCCGGCGGCGTCATCGTCGGCAAACGGTGCGGCGTCTCACAGAACATCGGCCCGGAAGCCCGGCGGAGGGGTTTCGTCAGCGATACGCGCGGGCGCGCGACGAAGACCCCGCCCTCGGCCAAGGTCCGCTATCGGGCCTGATGCCAATGTCGTGGTCCGACCCATAGCGGTCATTCAGGTTTTCCGAGCCCAAGTTGCGAGTAGTCTCGACCTGCAGCATCGGCACCCAAGCAGAGAAGATGTGGCCAGCGTCAGCTGGCCACATCTCAGAGTCCCCTAGAAGCTCCAGCGGGCTCCGATCCGCACGGATCCGCCCTTGGCTTCGCCGCTGAAGAGGGCATCACCTCGAACGAACAGGTTCACGCCGTCCTGCTCCAACAGGTTCAGGCCGACGCTGACTTTGCCGTACGTCTCGGGCTCCACGTCCTGAAGACCGAATGAGGTGGAACCGCTGGTAAAGACGGCCGTGTTCTGGCCACGGAGTTCATCAACTGCGAAGACCCCGATGAACGGCTGGATGCGGCTTGAGCCCATAGCGAAGTCGCCGCCGACGCGGACGCCGGCCTCACCTCGCAGGCTCTCGTTGTCTTCGAACTTGAAGACGCCGCCAGGTACGGACAGATCATCCAGATCAGAGTCGGTGTAGGCTAACGCAATGACCGGCTCGACGAAGAACCCGCCCACGCCCATCCGGTACCCAACTTCGGCCTTGGCCCCGACGGTCGTCGCCTGGATTTCATCGCGGAAGAAGGCCGTCGATGACATCACCGTTGCCTCGTACCGGTCGGCTTTGACCAGCCCATTCAAGAAGAAACCGCCAGCGTACAAGCCCGCGTAGGCACCGAGATTGCCGCCCTGGAGGGCGAAGGAGTTTCCGCTTGCAAACTCTTGGTCCGAGTTAATCACGCCGCCTGTCAGGCCAAAGACCATCGTCCCCCAGCCCATGGACCGCTGCACATCACCGCCAAGTTGGAAGCCCTGAAACTCCTGGTCGTAGGAGAGATCAAAGGTCTTCGCGGTCCCGCCAAGGTTAAAGCTTCGCACCTGGTTCTGGCCTTCCGAACCCGCATAACCTTGGGCCCACATCTCGAAACCGTCGGGCCGTTCTTCGCGCTTGGTGAAAGCCACGTCGCGCAGTTCCGTCATTCGGGCGGACCACGCGTCCCCGCTCTGGTTCCAGGCGTTGGTCATCCCAACCCCGTAGCGGCCAGTTTCGAACACTTCCCTGTCCGGGGCCGTGATTACCCGGAAATTGCTGGTCGCGGCATCGAACACAAGATTTAGGCGCGTAAAGCCAAAGTCAGTGACCCCGCCGAGCTGGAAGTTGGACGCGGCAGCGCTGTCGGCGTCCACCAACAGAATGCCGTTGAGGTTCAGCAGAGGCACCGTTCCTGGAGCCGTACGATTGAGCAGCAGGGTCGTGGTGCCGGCTGCCGTGCCTATGACGAGTCGGTCAGCGCTGTTGGTGGCGAATGACACATCAAGCCCTAGCTGGCTGCCCGGCCCGCCGGTGAAGGTTGTACCCGTGAGCGTCAGGATATCGTCCGCCACACCATCCCTCAGGTCGATGAGCCCGGTGTTATTAAAGTTTTCTAGCCCGTTGAACGTGGCCGACGAGAATGCCGTCAGCACTCCGGCATTGATGAACGAGTCGTTGCCAAGCCCGAAATCGCTGGCCCCGACGGCATTGAATAGGCCGCCGGCGTTGTTGGCGAACGTGTCCGCATTGCCCGTCAGATCAATGCGCCCGTTCACTATCCCGGTGTTGGTAATCGAGGCCGAGCCGCCATTGGCGTCAATGGCGAAGCCGCCCGTCGAGATGATGACGCCCGCGTTCGTGATTGTGGAGCCACCTGCGGCGGTGCTGTTGATGGCATTGCCTGTGCCGCTGGTGGTGGTACCGGCCCCAACCGTAACTACTGCCCTGCCTCCGCTGGCCACAGTGATACCAGCGCCGTTGCTAGAAGTGACGTTGCCGCGGGCGATCACCGTAACAGTGCCGGTACCCAGCGTCGTCGCGTTGATGCCTTGAGCGGTTCCGTCCACGTTTTGAGCCAGATCGACCAGAATGTCGCCTGGATTGGAAGCATTTAAGATCCGTGCGTTAACACCAATTCCGGTGGCACCATTTGCACTTAGAGTTCCCGCGCCAGTGCCGATGATTCTGATTTGACCGAGGCTGGTACCGTTTTGCTGCACTTGAACAGCGCCAGGCCCACCGAATATGCTTGCGTTCGAAATATTGACTGCAAGCGTTCTGGCAGTGGATGAGGTGCCGCTTACGAGGACCTGCGAAGCCGATGAACGGTCCGTTAGCGATCCGATATTGGCATTGACGTTAACCGTGACATTGCGGTCCGACGTTCCGTTTGTCAGCGCCAAGATACCGCCGAAAATTGAACCGGGGGCTCCTGCGCTGCTCATCGGGCCATTGCTCGTAATCGTGATGTCGCCTGTACCGGCCGACGCTCGAACCTGAGACCCCCAAGTGCCGGGACCGCCCGTCGATCTAACGACATTCGTGGTGACGTTTATCGGATCAGCGCTCGCTGCACTGGTGCTTACAAACACGCCCGAACCGTTATTGGCGATGAGAGTGCCAACCGCGTTCACATTGATCGCGCCGCCGATAGTGTTGATTACCCGTATTGAGTCCGTCGCGGCCGTGATGGTGGTGCCGAGTGCTTGATTTACGGTTGCTGCACCTCCCGTAGTGGTCGCTGTTATCGCAGAGCCCGTGGTCGAGGTGACGTCTCCATTCGCATTGACCAAGACGCTTGCGCCACTGGTAGCATCCGCAACGACCCCGTTGCCATTAGCGGTCAGCACTCCAGTGTTTACCGTTACGAGATTGCTGGCTGACGGTGCTGACGAGCTTACGACGATTCCGCGTGAGCCTGCGCCGGTGGCAGATGTCGTCCCACCGGTGACGGTGGTCGTGCCGGCGGTATTGGTCACTCGGATCGCATCGCTGGCCGCGCCAATGGTGGTTACCGCGCCGCAAGTAACACTGGTGTTGCCATTGGACGCGACAATGACAGCCGGGCTGTTCGGCCCGATGGTGGAAACATTGCCGCAGGTGACGCCGGCGGTGGTGACACCTGAAATATTGATCCCGTTCGACGCCGCTCCGGTTGTGGTTATTGCGCCGGTGTTGGCAAAGATCAGCGGGCCTGTTCCAGTGATCGCCACCGCTGTGCCCGTGCCAGTTGTGGAAGCTCCAGCGACCGCAGCGTTAATCGCTCCCGCGCCGCCATTGATCTGTAAGGCGTTGGCGCCACTGGCAACCTGCCTTCCGCCCGTGAAGTTGACTGCGCCGGTCGAGTTGATGACAGTCCCGGAAGCCCCGCTTTCCGTCGCGGTAACCGCACCGGTCGCCAATGTAACGGCGTTTGCACCGGCGTTGATCGTCACGCCGTTACCCGTCGTGGCAACATTGCCGATTGTAAGGTTCACCGGGGCGGTCGAAGTGATGACCGCGCCTTGCGAGCCAACGCCCGTCGTGATCACGTTGCCCAGGTTACCAGTGACGCCACTGGCATTGATCAAAGCCCCTGTAGCTCCAGCCCCCGATGTCCGAAGGGTTGCCAAGGCTCCGCGAAGGTTGAGGGTGCCAGTCGACGTCGAACGAAGAGCGGTTCCCACAGTGGTTACGTTACCGTAGCCAGCGTCGATTGCACCGGTCCCGGCATTGAGATCGATGCCCGTTGCGCCCAAACCTGCTCCACTCGCTCCGCCGGTGACGGTCCCGGTGTTAACAGTGATCGTGCCCGCCCCGCTCGTCAGAGCAAAGACGGTCGAGAAATTAGTATTGCTAGATGCGGCGGAAGTCGTCGTGATCGATATGTTGCCGCCTTGCGGAGCGCCGAACGAGCGCACGAAAACCGCGTTGTTGCCAACGTTTGTCACTGCCCCGCAATTTATTGTAAGTGCGCCGGTGCCGGTATTTTGTGCGAAAACAGCCGCACCCCCAGGGCTATTCGAGGTAACCGTTCCACAACCAATGTCCACGCCGCCTGTGGCGTTGAATGCAGTGCCCCCGACTCCAGATCCGCCGGTGCTGTTCACATCGCCTGTACGAACGAAAACGCTACCGGTCGTGCCCGCCAATGATTGACCCACGATCCCGAAACCGTTGGCCACGCTGACATTGCCAGTCGTGATACGAACATTGTTGCCGTTCACGAGAGCGCCCGATGTGCTGCTGGTAATGTTGCCTGCAACGACGGTGGCGTCGGAGGTTGCCCCGGGGCTCACCTGAATGGCGCGATCCGTGGTCGTAACATTGCCCGCCACGATGTTGACCGAACCCGTTTGGGTCACTTGAATGCCGCGACTCGTAACGCCTGTGGTCGTTACATCACCGGTGCGCAGCGTTAGGTCAGCGCCGCCGTTGGAGAGCACCCCGAAAGAAGACGCGCCCGTCGTCGAGATGTTGCCCATCGTTACCGTCGCGGCTTGGCCGGTAGAGTTGAGCGTCACCCCGTTCGCCCCGACACCGCCAGTGGTGCGAATATTCACGGGGGCGGCGTTTGTAGCCGGACCAAAAGTCAGTGCACCTCCGGTCGAGGTCAGGTTAACGGCACCCACATTGGTCGTCGAGATCGGACCACTGGCATTGTAGACGATGGTCGAAGCGGTCGTCCCGTTCGTAGTCCTCAACCCTGGCCCAGTTATCACTGTGGTACCTGGACTTGCGGTGCCTGTTAAAACGGTCGCGACGCCATCGACACACGTGATGTTGGGACCAGTCTGCGAGCAGGTTGTTGATTGTGCGGAAGCAACTCCAGGCGCTAACCATATCAAGATTGCAGTAGAAGCGCTGCTGAGCAGTGCAATCCGATTGGCTGATTTCGCCATTTTTGGAGCATCCCCGTGAAAACATTGTGCCAAAACTTTGGCTCGCTAGCCCATAGCGCACAGCCACCGCGTCAGTTCCGGGGCAAAGTGTCTCAGCCCCGATATCATTTACTAGAGGTCCAACGGACGGCGGAGCTCCTGCGCTAACCACGGTGGCTATGCAACTGACGGACCGAGCGGGTCCGCCCCAAGGCATGCGGCAGAGTTCCGCTTTCCACCGTAGCGGTCATTCGCGCCGTCGGCTATTTGGATGGGATGGCATCGGGCAACGCAGTATTGAGACGGGTCGATAGTGCCGACGGCAAACGCTACGTCGAGCTACGAGCGCACGGTGATCTGTTCGTCTTTGAAGAGTTCGCCGAGGCCACAGATGGCGATTACACATTCATCGCGCCTAGCCACTGCTCAGGGCTATACGCCACCTCGTCGGAGGCCGAGCGGGACATGATGGCTGAGTTGCCGTGGCTGCGGGAAGGCAAGGTCCGCTAACCACCCTTCTGAGACGTCCATGACGTCCGCTTTCGGGTAGCGGGGCCGCTATCCGCTATCCGCTATCCGCTATCCGACCCGAGGCGTGGACCTTTGAAAAACAATCAAATTAGCCAATAGAGTTCGGATAATCTGGGAGGCCTCTCATGGGCGGCAGTTCATCCGGCCGATACCGGACACGAAACCGGGGAGCCGTAGAGGCCACCTGTCGGATCGACCTTCGCTTCCTCCGAAAGCAGGGCGCACTAAAGGAAGGCCGCCGGACCACGGGAACCCTCAGCTGGAACCGTGGCGGCACGCCGTCGGGAAGCTTGGTCTATTCGGTGGACATGGACACGGAGGACCGGCGGCTGATCCTGTCCTACAGCACTGGCGGCGAGGCCAGGACGGTCACCGTCCAGCTTGAGGCGGTGCCCATGCGGTTCGGCGGCTTCCGCTATTACGCCCTGTGTCCCCGGACGCTGCGCCGGTGTCAGGTGCTCCCGGTGGTCGGGGGCGTGGTCGCCTGTCGGCAGGCGCACCGGCTGACATATGCATCCCAGTCGATGGACCAGGTTGATCGCACTCGAAGGCGGATGGACCGTTGCGAGAAACGGCTTCACGAGAAACCCCGCCGTGGCCAGAACCGGGAACGACTAACCGACGCCCTGATCAATGCGACGGACAGGTTTGAGAGAGTGGCGAACGCCCACATGACGCGACGCTGGGGCCATCTATTTTAGATCGAAGTAGATCGGAGTTTCAGGCGGTTTCCGCGCGCGACGCGCACGCGCGCGAGCTGATCAACCCTTGGGCCTATCTGAGACTGGGAGGGGACGGGATCACGCTCAAAACGAGGGACACGCGCAAGAAACGTGGGGGAAAATGTGGGGGGAATTTTCCGCCCCTGCTATTATCTTAATATTTTCAGTTATTTAATTGACCGATATCGCTCCCTCCGTCCCGCCATTATTTTTCAATGACTTAGCTCTCCTTAAACCCCACCAGATACCTCGCGGAAAGAGCGTGGATATTAGGCGTGGATCTGGTTTCAGTCGCTGTTGAGAGCACCGATTCGTGCGGGCTGTTCCCTGTTTTGGGCGAGAGTCTCTGGTCGCTTCAGCGATCCGGTCGGGTTTCCCTGCTTACAGGGAAACAACAGGGACTATTGGGATCGCCCCGGGGCTAGCGTCGTGCGGCAGATGCGCAGAATATCATTTGGTGTCTGACACTTAGGCCGCATGTACTCACCCATCCCCGCTTCCTGAGCAGGGAAAAATCCGCCACCGAACAGGGAAATAGTTACGCCTGAACAGGGATATAGTTGGACGGAACAGGCACACACCGCCCCCCCCCTCCAGGGTCGGGGCCCCCACATCTTCGGCTGGCGCGGAACGGATTTTCCTAGGTGCCGATGGCCTGGATTGCGGCAACCTGATCCGCCCAGCAGAGGGGAAGTTCGAGGTTCTTGAGGGCTTCCATCGTGAGCATTGGAGGTTGGCGACCGTGCAGGATCTCGCGTTGCACCTGGGGAGCCAGAAAGGCCAGTCGGGCGAGCTTGCGTTCGAACGACGTCGATGGCCCGTTATCAGAGGAGACTGTCAGGGCCTGGCCTTCGGCGAGGACCTGATCGTGAGCGCGGCGCAAACCTTCCACCAGGGTGAGGTTCGGGCGGGCGCTGTCCGGGACATAGGCCTGACCAACCAGCCATGTCCGACCACCCCGGAACGCGAGGCGGTGGGGGATGTGCAGACGCCAGGTGTCCTTATGCAGGTAGCGGAGAGTTTCGTTTGGGTGGAGCCGGGCCGAGACCTGGTCGAACAGGTCCTGGCGGTCCGCCGCCCGCGCGCCTAGCCCCTTGCCGGCGAGGTTCAGATTGATGGCGTCCGTACCGACGTCGATCCGGCTTATGAGGCCAACGGGATCGCCGGAGGTCTCGAACAGGCGCCGAAGAAGGGTCTCGACCCAGAGCTCCATCGGCCCGGCGGGCAGGCGGTAGATCCCGTCCGGGTCCCTGCCCTGCCCGCCTTTCTGCAGGGTGGAAGATACGTAGTAGCGGAAGGTTTTTCCTGCCTTTCCTCGACTGGCCGTCGGGGACATCACCACACCGTCGCAGTCATGGATGAGCCCCGTCAGCGGGGCCTTCGCCTTCAAGGCCTCGGGCCGTGCGCCCCGCCGACGCACCGCTGCATCCATCTGCGCCTGCACCCTGTCCCACAGATCCTGGTCGATGATGGCGGGATGCAGGCCGGGGTGATTGATCCCCTTGTGAGGGATCTGGCCGATAAAGATCGGATTGCGCAGCAGGTGGTAAAGAGCGCCCGACGCAAAGGGCATCCCTCCCATGGCGCGACCCTTGGCGGTGACCCAAACCTTGGACCTCAGGGACTGTTCGGCCAGCTGCTTGACCAATCCGTTGACGGTTCCCTGTGTCAGGTATGAGCGAAAGATGTGGCGGACCAGGTCCGCCTCTTGCGCGATGATCTTCAGGGTCCGGCCGTCAGGCGCGTAACCCAGCGGCGGCAGTCCTCCCATCCACATTCCCCTGGCCTTGGATTGGGCCAGCTTGTCCCTGATCCGTTCGCCTGTGACCTCTCGCTCGAACTGGGCGAAGGAGAGAAGGACGTTGAGGGTCAGACGTCCTATCGACGAGGTCGTGTTAAACGACTGGGTGACTGAGACGAAGGACACCTTCTTCTGATCGAACACCTCAACGATACGCGCGAAGTCATGAAGGGATCGGGTCAGGCGATCGACCTTGTAGACCACCACGACGTCCACACGACCCTCGCCGACGTCCGCCAGGAGGGTCTTGAGCCCCGGCCGCTCCATGGTTCCGCCTGAGATGCCGCCATCGTCATACGCCGTCTTCAGACACACCCAGCCCTCGCCTGCCTGAGATTTGATATAGGCCTCGCAGGCCTCTCTCTGGGCGTGGAGGGAGTTGAAGTCCTGATCCAGTCCCTCGTCGGAGGACTTGCGGGTGTAGATGGCGCAACGGAGCCTGGACCGGGGCTCGCTCGCGCTGGACCTACCCATCGGTGCGCACCCCTTGAGCGTCCTTCGAGTTGAGACCGAAGAACCGGGGACCGTTCCAGCGCACCCCGGTGATGGCCCGGGCGACGGCGGACAGGGAGGTGTAGGCCTGGCCCTCCCAGACACAGCCGGTGGACGTCATAGTGACGGTCCGGGCGACCCCCTTCCATTCCCGTGTCAGCGTCGTTCCCGCAGACACCGAGACCGGGGGCCGCAGGGCCTTGCCGGTCGACCTCAGCCTTCGGCGGGTGTCTGCATCCAGCCCCCCGAAGGCGTCGGCCTGGATCTTCCAGGCCAGCATATGACCGAGCAACCTGACCGACCTCAGTCCGGGAGGCTTGCCATAACGGCGCCGCCATTCCAGCCGCAGGCCCTCCAGGCCCATCGTCTCAAGGGCCCGGACCTGATTGTTGATCATCTCAGCCTGCTCAGGCGTCATCAGCGCCTCCCGCAACCTTCAAGCCGTCGCCGGTCGCCGGGGCGCCCTGCCCCGCAGGCAGACGATAGGTCCGGACGCCCTCAGCGGCCTCGGTCGTGATGATGAGGCGATGCTTCTTCCTGAGCGCTCCCGAGAGGGCGCCACGCACAGAGTGCGCTTGCCAGCCTGTGGCTTTCCCCATGGCCGCCAGGGTCGCACCCTCCGTCCGCTGCATCAGGCCAACGAGAATGGCGAGCTTGCCGGTCGGCGCCTTGCCGGGCTCGCGTAAGGGTTCAGCGACAAACCCCAGCGCCCGGGAGGCGCGAGGCTTGCGGACCTTCGGTGTCTTCGATTGCGGCTCAGCCGAGCAAGGCGCTGCGTCGGCGGACTTGCGGCGGTAGGCCCGTTTGGGCGCTGAAACTGGTTCGACGGTCATGGTCTGCTCCTTGGCGAAAGGGCGCGTCTGCGCCTCCCACCGCGCAGAGCCGGAAGAGCACGAAGCTCTCCGGCGACACGCCTCGGCGCTGGAGCCGGGGAAGTGATCGACACGTCGCTCTGCTGCGTCCAACAGTCCAGTCCTGTCTGCAGGTTACGACCGGCCAACCATTACCGTAGTCAAAAGCTCGCTTGTGGACCGAAGAACCCTTTTATAGTATGGCAAGATCGCGCCGCTTACTGACTCTTCAAGGGTGACTTGGGCGCACTATTGAACAAGAGGCAGAGTTCGACTATATAGTCACTCTCAATGGCCCGTCGGATGACGCGCCCGTCCCTGGGAGGGATCTTCCATGACTACAGCGCAACCGCTCGTGATCGCCCACCGCGCGCCCGGTGAGCTAATCCCTTATAGCCTGAACGCCCGGACCCACTCCAAGGCCCAGGTGGCGCAGATCGCCGCCAGCATCACCGCCTTCGGCTTCACCAACCCGGTGCTGGTCGATGAGGCCGGCAGCATCATCGCCGGCCACGGCAGGCTTCTGGCCGCCCGGTCGCTCGGCCTGGCCACTGTGCCGACCATCGTCCTGACCGGATTGACCGAGGCCCAGACACGCAGCCTTCGACTGGCCGACAACAAGATCGCCCTCAATGCCGGTTGGGACGTGGAGGTGCTGCAAGTCGAGCTGGAGGCGCTGAGCCAACTCGACTTCGATCTTGAGCTGACCGGTTTCAGCACTGGAGAGATCGACGTCCTGACCTCCAGCCGGCGCGATGTTGATGACGAGGTCGTGCCCGCAACGCACGCCAGGCCAGTGACCCGGCCAGGCGATGTGTGGATCCTGGGCGATCACCGCATCGCCTGCGGCGACTGCCGCGATCCGGAAGTGATGTCCGCGGTGATGGCCGGATGCTTCGCCGACGTCGCCTTTCTGGATCCACCTTACAATGTAGTTATCGACGGCAACGCCGTCGGCAAGGGTCGCCATGCAGAGTTCGCCATGGCGTCCGGGGAGATGACCCCGGCCGAGTTCACCGCATTTCTGACCCAGGCGCTCGGAGCCTGCGCCTCGGCCTCGCGCGAGGGCGCGGTGCACTTCGTCTGCATGGATCACCGCCATGTGGGCGAGCTCGCTGCAGCCGGTGAGAGCGCCTACGGGGCGCGGCTCAACATCTGCGTCTGGAACAAGTCCAACGCCGGCATGGGCAGTCTCTACCGCTCCAGGCACGAACTGGTGTTCGTCTACCGGGTCGGCGGCGCGCCGCACTACAACGCCGTCGAGCTCGGTCGCCACGGTCGCAACCGCACCAATGTCTGGGACTACGCCTCGGCCAACAGTCTGCGCGGATCCCGACGCGAGGACCTGGCCCTGCATCCCACCGTCAAGCCGGTGGCCATGGTCGCCGACGCCCTGTGCGACGTCTCGCACAAGGGCGAAAGGGTGCTGGACGCCTTTCTGGGCTCAGGCACCACCCTGCTGGCGGCGGAGCGCACCGGGCGACGCTGCCATGCGGTGGAGTATGAGCCTGGCTATGTCGATGTCGCCATCGAGCGCTGGAGCGCCATGACCGGGCGTTCCGCCGTCCTTGAGGCAACCGGCGCGTCATTCGACCGGGTGCGGGCCAGCCTTGAGGTCACGACAGCGGCGGCAGATGCCGAGGCGACGGATCATGAGGCGGCCGATGTCTGAGGCCGGCGATGACGATCGGGTCGGCTATGGTCGACCACCCAGGGCAACCCGCTTCGCACCGGGCGTCTCGGGCAACCCGTCCGGGCGGCCACGCGGAACCGCGGCGATCCGCTCAACCCTCGATAAGGTGCTGGCCCGCAAGGTCAGCCTGCGCATCGACGGCAAGCGTCGCCGGGTTCAGGCCACCGAGGCCGTATTGCTGCAGTTGTCCAACAAGGCCATGGGCGGCGACCCTCAATCCATCCGCGACTATCTGCGCATCGCCATGAGCCATGGCCATGACCACGAAGAGGCCGAGGCCTTCGATCAGGACCGGCTGTCACCGTTCGTCGATGCCCAAGCCATAGTCATAGGGCTCATGGCCATCGGTCTGGTGGTGCGCTCCGACAGCGGCCGGTGGAAGCTCGATCCTGCGGTGATAGCCGGCGTCGGCGAGAACAACATGGACGAGGCCGCCATCATTTTGCGACGGCACTTCGTCATTGGCGCCCCGGACGCTGTGGGATGACCCCGGCCCTGCCTAAAGGGTTCGGTCAGGCCTTGGACGAGCTTGCCCGCAAACGCAGGATTGCCACAGCTCGAGCGATCGACGCCGAGGCCCGTGACCGGTGCCGAACTCTCTACGGCTTCATCCGCGAGGCCTGGCCGGTCCTGGAACCATCGACCCCCTTCGTCGGAGGCTGGGTGCTACAAGCGCTGTGCGAGCATCTCGAAGCCGTCAGCGACGGGCGGATCCTGCGTCTGCTCGTGACCATCCCTCCCGGGATGATGAAGTCCCTGGCGGTCTCGGTGTTCTGGCCGGCGTGGGAGTGGGGTCCGCTCGGCCGTCCTGATCTTCGCTACCTGACCACCTCGTTCAGCGAGGCCAACGTCACCCGTGACGCCGTCAAGATGCGGCGGCTCGTGACCGGCGACTGGTACCCTCGCCTCTGGGGTGATCGCGTCATCCTCGTCGGCGATCAGAACGCCAAGCTCCGCTACGAGAACACCCGCTCGGGCGTGCGCGAGGGCCGCAGCTTCGGCTCCACGACCGGCGCACGGGCCGACCGGGTCATCGTCGACGATCCGCACTCGGTCGATACCGCCGAGAGCGACGCTGCCCGGGACGCCGCCGTGGTCACCTTCCGCGAGGCCATCGTCGATCGTCTCAACAATCCCGCAGCCTCCGCCATCGTCGTGATCATGCAGCGTCTGCACGAGCGTGACGTCGCAGGTGCAATCCTGTCTGGCGACATGGGCTACGAGCACCTCAACCTGCCCATGGAGTTCGAGGCGGACCGCAGGTGCTCAACGAGCATCGGCTTTAGCGATCCGCGCACCGAAGACGGAGAGCTGTTGTTCCCTGAGCGCTTCCCGATCCGCACCGTCGAAGCCCTCAAGCGTGACAAGGGCGCCTATGCCTGGGCTTCGCAGTATCAGCAGCGGCCGGCCCCGCGCGATGGCGGGCTGTTCAAGCCGGAGTGGTTCGAATACGCCACGCACATTCCAGAGGGTTGCAGCTTCGTGCGCGCCTGGGATCTGGCCGCCACGGTCCCCACGGCGGGTCGCAACCCCGACTGGACTGTAGGTCTGAAAATGGCCCGGTGCCGCCAGGGGATCTTCTACATCCAGCATGTGGCGCGCATGCGCGGCACGCCCATGGAGGTTCAGCGTCTGATCCTGGACATGGCGGCGGCAGATGGCAGAGCCTGTCGTATCGAGCTACCGCAAGATCCCGGGCAGGCGGGCAAAGCTCAGGCCGACGCCCTGACCCGCGCCCTTGCCGGCTACAGGGTCAAAACCACCCCGGTCACCGGCTCAAAGCTGACCCGCGCCCAACCCGCGGCGGTCCAGGCCCAGGCGGGCAACGTAAAGCTGGTGGTCGCGGCCTGGAACACTGCCTTCCTCGACGAACTGTCCCGGTTCCCCTCTGGCGCACACGACGACCAGATCGACACATTCGCCGACGCCCTCAATACGCTTGCGGGGGAGTACAGAAACAATCTGGCGGCGTGGGCCTGAGAGTCTCAGATGCGCCGATCTGTTTGAACAACCAGTCGACGGCAAAGGGCATGACGGTGCCAGTTCGCTGACTGGCACCACCCTAGCGAGGCCCCGGCCGTGTCCGTGCCTTGGCATGATTGGTGGCAGATTGGGTACCTTCAGTGAGTTCGACGCTGTAAGATCCTACTGTCTCTTTGTTGAGGCTGTTGGCCCTAACGAACCACGTCTGGCCATCGCCTGTGAAGGCTACCGCTGCGTCCGTACCTCCACCCCCGTCGTCGTCCGACTGAACGGCGGCGCCGGAACACTGGCCCGAACCGACGCTAAGGTAGGCGTCGAAGTCTGCTGATCGCATGAGCACGCGATACCCTGATCCAGGCGAGGTCTGCACCGCGTAGCAATCATAGTAGCTGTCGTCGCTCAGCCTAGCATCCGAAGACGTCAGGTCTCCCGTGATGGGCTGTCCCAAGGCAAGGCTCGTCGAACCGGTGCCCTCACCCAGTTCCACCGTGTAGGAGCCGCGCATATCTGCCACGAGGCTGTTAGCCCTGACAAACCACGTTTGCCCGTCGCCGGTGAAGTTGACAGCGGAATCGGTGCTTCCCGCGCCGTCGTCGTCGGACAAGGTGGGCGTACCCGCGCAGTCGCCAGTCCCCACGCTCAGATAGGTGTCGAAATCTACGGACCGCAGGACCGCGCGATACGCCGCTCCTTGGACTGTCTGAACCGCGTAACAGTCGAAGAAGCTATTGTCGCCGAGCCTTGTGTCAGAGCGGCTCAGATCGCCACGGATCGCCTGGCCGACGGTGATGAATCCGCCGCTGCTCTCCGCGGTGGGAGCCGGAGACGAGTCCATGATCCGGCCGGACGGCTCGCCGGGCGCGTTCGGCGACGAAGACTGCCGCGATTGGGGGTTCGGCGCGGGCGATACGCCGTCGTTGGCGACTGGCCCGGTCCCTTGCGTCGGCGGGCGACCCAGCTCATCGCCGCCGGTGCGCACTTGCTGCATCACCGCCAGGCCGTCCTCGTCGCCGGCTTCGGCGGCCAGGTTCCACCAATAGATGGCGTCGGCATCCGACTGCGGCACGCCCAGTCCCTCGTTATAGATGTGGCCGAGAGTGACCCGCGCGCCGTTGTCGCCGGCATAGGCGGCTCGGCGAATGAAGGCGGCACCTCCCGCCTCGTCCTTGGCGACCTCGTTGCCCTGCACCAGCAGAAGGCCGTAGTTGGCCATGCTGGTTCGATCTCCCGCCTCGGCGGCCTGGCGAAGCAGCCGCACGCCCTCGGCGTGAGTGCCGCCGCGATCCGTCAGGTACATTCCGGCCAGAAGGCCGGTGGAGCCCATCTCGCCCTGGTCGGAGGCGGCCTTCAGATAATCGACAGCCTTGGCGTCGTCGCGCTCAACGCCGGCACCCATGGCGTAAAATGTGCCGAGCATGGCCTGGGCCTGAACCTCGCCCGCCGCCGCAGCCGGGATCAGATACCGCGCCGCCTGCTCCTGGTCTTCAACTGCGAGCGAAAGGCCGTACTGGGCCTGGCCAAACGAGTTTCCCGCATCCGCCGCCTGTCTTAGCCAGCGCTGGCCTTCGCCTGGGTTCGCCGGGCCACCGATGCCCTCAGTCAGGAAGTATCCGTAGTTAGCCTGGCTGGGCGCATGTCCCGCGCTGGCGGCCTGCTGGAAATAGCCCCGAGCTCGGACGTCGTCGCGCGGCGCGTCGTTGAAGCCGGTGTAGTAGATGCGGCCCAGATTGTACTGCGCGCCAACGTCGCCGCCCGCCGCTTCCTGCTCTAGCCGCGCCAGCATCTGTTGCGGCGTTTCCTGGGTGCGGATGACGATTGTATAGCTGTCGACGACGCTCTGGGGCCCGTTGTTGGTATAGCCACCCGAGGCACCCAAACCGCTCGATCCGCCCGATGATCCGCTTGAGGACGGTGAGGACAAAGTCGCTCCGCTAGCGCTCGACCGGGCCGCATCGGCAGTGGCTTGTTGCTGAGCAAGGCTCCGGTCGGCGTTGATCTGATCGTTGCGGGCAGCTTCAGCCCGCATGCTGTCCATCTGACGTTGTCGATTGGCTTCGTCGGTTTGCGGGTCGGCCGAGGCGGCTGACCCAAGAGCGAGAAAAGCCAAGACAGACGCAACAATCAGAAACTTTTTCATCACGCCATCCAACAGGGTTGGACCAACATTGATTTGGAATCGTCGGCTTGTCACGCTTGGACAAATGACGAGCTCTGACGACAGGAAGACACCCCTAGGCACCCCTCAGAGGATCGGCTTGCGGGCGATGGATCGATGTCCGCTTTCCGCCTGACATGGCATGACGGATCTCGACCCGAAGCGGACCTTCACTCAAGCAAAACGCCCGGCCTTTCAACCGGGCGCTCCGCACCTAACTCAGCAAAGCGTTAGGGGCAGCAAGGCATCGAAGCACCGTGGCAGCAGGCCGCCAGAGCATCGCAGCAAGTGGCGACGGCCTGGATCACGGTCTCGGGAGACGCCGCAAAAGCGGCGGTTCCGGAAGCGAGCAGGATTAGACCTGCCACGGCAAAAACGTTCTTCATTTGATTACTCCAGATAATGATGAGTGATTTGAGCTCGTTGACCGCGCCAGACTATCGGGGGGGTGGGTCATCGCCTTCAACGATCACAGACTTCAATATCGGGTAGCTGCTCGGATAGGACACAAGCTCAAAGACGTTCACCTTACCCAATGCCAAGGGGGCAACGAGCAGGGCGTGGCAGATGACCACGCAGTCTGGCGAGCAGGGCGGGGAGCTCTTCTTCGAAGTCATATCCGCACAGCTCTCAGCGGATGAAACCTTCATCGTCGACGCAGGCCCTGCGACGCTGACCGATGAAACCGTCAACATGGCGAGAACCGCGAACGCGGCTCCTATCAGCGGGGCGATGTGACTGCAGATCGGCTTCATCTCAGATCGATCAATGACTGGTTTCACTTACGACGCCAACAGGCCCGAAGTTACCTCCGCCGCGACAATGCCGGGCGCGCTACCGCGCCGGGCGTCTGCGACCCACCCTTAACTACGGTTCGAAGTGTCCGCTTTCGGGCCTGATGCCAATGTCGTGGTCCGACCCTTAGCGGACATTTCCAGCGTCCGCCTTTTCGCACCGAAGGGTTCAGTCAATTTACTTTCGGAAATACGTGGCCGTCAGCGAAGCTCTCGGGTGCCCGCCACATCCGGAACGGACTCGCGCCATCCGCTAGTTGCCCAACCCAGGGATTTTTCGATCAGGAGGCCAATATCTACGGGCTTCTCGATCCAGTCGTTAATGCCGGCGGCGACATAGGTCTCGAGCTGGGCGACGAGTGTATTTGCCGTAACGGCGACGATGGGCACCCTGCTTCGGAAGTCCCGGAGGGCCCGGATAGCGCGACTAGCCGCCACACCGTCCATAACCGGCATCTGGATATCCATCAGGATCAGATCCCAGTCGCCGGTCCTTACTGCTTCCAGTCCCTGCTGGCCGTCATTCTCGGTTTCGCAGTCAAAGCCCTGGCTCCGAAGAACCGTGACGATCAGGCGCCGGTTTGCCTCGCTGTCGTCTACATAGAGGACTCTGGGAACGCGGTCCGGGACGGGCAGATTGACGACAGCGGGCGACGCCTCGCTTGTTGCAGCGAGCTCTGCGCCTTCCGAAACGCGGATCATTTCGTTGACTACGCTCAGAAGGCGATGGCCGCCTTGTTGGATCCGGTCGGCCTGTTCGGACTGCTCCGGGTTAAGTTCCGATCTGGAGAGCAGCTCGGAAAATCCCAGAACCGCATTCAGCGGCGTCCTAAGCTCATGCGACATTTCAGTGAGGAAGGCCTGACGCGCCTCGGCCTCTGCGGCCTTGTGCTCGGCGGCGGCTTGGGCGGCTTGGGCCTCAACGGTTTCTGTGACGTCACGCTCATTAAGCAGGACGGTCGTCTTGCCGGTGACCGGATCCAAACCGGGGCGCGCGTCAAGATGGTGCCAACGTCGACCCTTGAGCGTGTCCACCTCACTTAGAAGGGTAGTGGCTTCGCCGGCGAGCGCGCGCGCCACCAGCGCCTGTCCGTTCTCGATGGCGGCAAAACGTGACTCGAACGGCAGGTCACCACGGCCGTATGCGGCGAAGGCCGCCGGATTGGCGAACAGGGGAAGACCGTCATCACCGAACAGACTGATCAGAGATGAAGTGTGACGCAGCGCCTCAAGCGCGCGTCGTTCTTCAGGCTCCGCGTCAACCGGCGACGCCTCGAACAGCAGGACCGGCGTACTGTCAGCCAAGTGGTAGGTCGAGATTGTGGCCTGAACCGTGACGGGGAGACCGTTAGGGTAGAAGGTCCACCGCTCACTGACTTCGCTACCATCCGCCGTGGCTTTGGTTAGGCGATCCGTGCGCGCCTTCACAGTTTGCGAGATGGCGGCGAAGTCGCGAGCGAGCAGTTCCTGGAGGGACTCGGCACCCCAGAGAGCGAGCGCGGCCGGATTGGCATAGACGCCGCGTAGGGCGACAGCGTCGAATATCCAAATGGGACGGCGCAGTTGGTCCCATGCGGCGCAGGTCTGTCGGGAAAGATTGTCGGACGGTTCCACCGGTTCAATGATGCGCTGCTTCAGCTTAAGGGCAGGCTAACCGATTGGAGTGTTCGTCCGCTTTCAGCCGGTGCGGTTGGTCTTTGGAGCGGTGTTGAACAGCGGACACTCCGCACCGGCGCTGCGAGTCAGGATCGGCTGTTAGTCCGCCCTGCCTGCTTTGGGCCCAAGCCCCATTCCACGAAACGGCACGGTGCGTGCGAATGCGTCGCGGTGTGGATCGGCGTCGAGATCGGACCCCATCGAAAGGCGGCCTAGGTGGTCGAATTCGCAATATAAAGGTACTTTAGCGTGCATGATGACTGGCGTGCGTCGGGACCCCGTTTCGCCCCGAGATATTAAGCTTATTCAATATGTTATTTCATATCCGGTGGGGTCCCGCCTTGAACGCCGATCAACAGTTCTGGCAGTGGCTTGCATGACATCGGCACCGTCCGGGCCCCCCCGTCGGATAGCTTTCTGCATTCACGTCAGTTGGTTACCTGCATAGCGATGGGGTTTCGCTTTGGACGCCGATCCACAGGTTAGGGGCTAGCGTCGCCGGAGCGGCGCAGCGACAGGCATTGATCAATTCACGGTAGCTGGCCACGCATACGGCTGATAGGAGAACAACCGGGTCAGGCCAACTGTCTGCGTCGCTGGGCGTACCAGCGCGCCGATAGGCGGAAGCCGTTTCGGCGACTAGAGTACAGGTAGCGGATCGTGACCACACCGCCCGATTTTTACTTCACCAGGTTCGAGCATCGGCGGCCTCCACAGCCGCTCGAACATTCCCTGGTGATCGAGAGCCTGTATCAATTTTTCGCAGTCGTCAGCCTCACGGTGGGTGCCTGGTACATCAGCTGGCGATGGCTGGATTCCCTGAACTATGACGCCCTGTGGTTCTCGTTGCCGATGGTGATTGGGGAAACCTGCGCCTATTTCGGCCTGATCCTGTTTACCTACAACATCTGGGCGGTGAAGGATTATCCCCAACTGCCGCCCCCGGCGACCATTGGCGACTGTACGCCGGACGACCCGCGCCCTCAACGTCCGCTCGCCGTCGATATCTTCATTGCCACCTACAATGAAGACGAGGAACTGGTGCGGTTGAGCATAAAAGACGCCCGAGCCGCCGCCTATCCGCATGATATCGAATTAAAGGTGTTTGTGCTCGACGATGGCCGCCGCGCCCGCATGGCCGCCGTCGCGCGCGAAGAAGGCGTCGGCTACATCACACGCGGCGATAACGTTGGCTACAAGGCGGGCAATATCCGGAACGCCATGGAGCAGACGTCGGGCGATTTTATCGTCATCTGCGACGCCGACACCCGGCTGTTTCCCCAGGCGCTGACAAACACCATGGGCTATTTTCGCGATCCTGACGTCGCCTTCGTCCAGACACCGCAGTGGTTCTTCGACCTTCCGGAAGGAACCCCGCTGCCCGACAGTCTGCGGAAGCGTTTTGGGGCACCAGGGGCATGGGTCGGCCGTCTGGCGCAGAGGGTGTTTGGCGAGATCCGCATCGGGGAAGACCCCTTCGTGAATGATCCAGCGGCGTTTTACGATATCATCCAGCGGCGGCGTAACCGGGTCAACGCGGCCTTCTGTTGCGGGGCCGCATCGCTTCATCGGCGCGAGGCGGTCATGGCCGTGGCGCTTCGGGCCTACTCGGAAGCCGTATCGCAGACCTCGCGGACAAGGCACCGGCTACTGGAGTGGCTGCCCTTCGGTCGGTCGTCCAAACGACAAACGAGTCTGTCACTCTGGAAGGCCGCCCAGGATCTGGAGCTGACGCCCTATAAGTTCCATGTTTCGGAAGACATCTACACATCCATCGAACTGCACCAGGACCAAGTCCGTCGGTGGAAGTCCGTTCTCCATCCAGGCATCGAATCCAAGATGTTGTCGCCTCAGGATCTGCTGACGTGGACCATCCAACGCTTCAAATACGCGGGTGGCAGCCTGGATATCTTCTTCCACGACAATCCGATCACAGGCAAAGGCATGTCGTTGGGCCAGCGGCTTATGTATCTCTCGACCTTCTGGTCCTATTTCGGCGGGCTCTGGAACTGTCTGTTCGTCTTCGCCCCGGTCATCTATTTCACCACCGGGATCGCGCCGATTGCCGGATACACGGGTGACTATTTTGCCCACGCCATACCCTTTCTCGTTCTCAACGAGGTCGCCACTATATTCGGGTTTTGGGGACTGGCGGGATATCGGAGCAAGATCACCTATCTCGCCTCCTTTCACCTTTCTCTGCAGGCGCTCTGGTCCGTGGCCAGAGGACAGAAGATCAAGTTTCACGTCACGCCCAAGGAACGGCAGGATGGCAATTTTCTGCATCTCGTCGTGCCTCAGGTCGTTGTCGTCATGGCGACGATTCTCTCATTCGCCTTTGCTTTGTTCCAGCTATCGCGGGGCGCGGACGGCTACAGCGTGGGAGGGATCATCGCGAATGGCTTGTGGGGGCTGACCAACATCCTGGCCATGTCTCTGCTCATTCGGGCGGCGTTCTGGCGACCGCCGGCGTCGGAGGAGAACCCAGCATGAGTTTCACCGCAAACCTGACCAAGGCCAGAGGCAATCTAATAATGATCGTCGCCCTGATCGTCGGATCGATCATCATCGTGAAGATCGAGGACGGGTTGGATCGCGATCGGGAACACCTGCTGCGTCGGTCAGCCGCGACCTTGGCGGGTACGGAAACCTGCGAAAGAGAAGCGCAGGCCCCAGCGCGCCGCCTGGACTCGAGTGACGCAGATCGCCGCCACGCCTGCCTGATCCCCCTTCCCGACAGCGACGCGGCCCAAGGGAGTTCTCCCGATCAGGCAGCGCCCTGATCGCCGCGCACCAGAGTGAGCCGGTTAACGCCGTCAACAGAACTGTAGCTCCAGTTTTGGACACACATCTTGATGATCGCAAAGCCACGTCCGCTTTCGTCCATCATAGAGGCCGGGTCCGAGAAGGCCTGTGATGCTTCCAGGACCGCCGAGGGGATGACGCGTCCCGTGTCCGTAAGGACGATTTCCACGCCGGTTTGGAGCCCACTAATGCTGATTTTAACCACTTCGTCGGCCCGCGACTCATAGCCGTGGATGATGATGTTGTTCAGGGCCTCGGCTGCTGCCAGGGTCAAATCGATGGTCGCGTCGTCTGAAAGATTCACTGCTGTCGCGACTGAACGCACTTCGTCCAGCACGTGCGAAACGAGCGTGAGATCCGCCGCTATTTGGCGATCAACGCGCAGCAGTCTCTCCCGTAGACAGGGCCGCCAAGGCTTCCTCCCGACTTGCGTAAAGGGGAAGGACGCTATCGAGACGGGTGATCTGGAACAAGCGCCTTACAGCCTGTTGAGCACCCACAATGGCGAGTGCCCCGTCGCTCGGCATCATCTTCATCAGGGAAACAAGCACGCCCAGACCCGTACTGTCGACGAAGGTAACCTGCGACAGATCAATCAATGCTCGCCTCGGTTGATTGGAGAAAGCGGCGGAGGCCATCGCCTTGAAGCCCGGCGCGGCAGCGGCATCCAGGCGTGGGCCCGGTACGGAAACCTCAATCACGCCAGCGGCCTCAGAACGGTCGTTCACTTCACGGGCTCCGCGGTGCGTTGAATAATCAGCATGGAAATGTCGTCCTCCGGGGGGCGGCCAGCGCGCATCCGCTCGATACCGGATGCGAGAGCATCCACAAAGTCCGGAAGTGTTCCACCCCGGTGGGCTTCGCACCACTGGACCAAACCGTCTTCGCCGAGAGGCTCGCCGGTCGGCGCAGAGGACTCGGTCACTCCGTCAGAATAGACAAGCAGACGATCGCCGATTGAAAGATCGACTTCCTCCACCGCAAGGGTGATGGCAGGAAGAAGTCCCAAGGGCGGTCCGCCCTCCGAGATCCATTCCACACCACCTGCGGCTCTTAGCAAAAGCGGTAAGGGATGTCCGGCGCGAACAATCCAGGCCCTGGCACCGTCGGCCTCCACCAGCATGAGCAGCGCCGTTGCATAGCTGTCGTTCACCTGATCCAGGATTTCCCTGTTGAGCGTCAGGGCTGTCTCGATGAGGGCCTCAGGCGTTGCTGGACACAGTTGGGACAATCGGTTGTGAAGCATGAACGAGCCCAAGGCCGCCGGCACTCCATGACCGGAGACATCCACCTGAAAGAACAGGACGCGGCCGTTAGACAGTGGCTTCGCGCCTACAGTGTCGCCGCCTATGTGAAGAGACTGCTGCATGGACCAGGCAAACTGGACAGGTCCCTGAAGCACCACAGGGGGCAATAGTCGACGCTGCAGTTCAGCCGCCGCTTCCAGATCGCGCCGGACCAGCCGATAAGCATCCCGGATGGCCGACTGGGCCTCCTTCAAGCGTCGATTTCGCCTAGCGAGCCGTCGGTGAAGGGCTACGGCGCGACGAGACGAGGCAACCGCCAGTTCAAGCTGTAACTCGTCTACGGGCTTGCGAAGAAATCCATCTGCGCCGGCCTCAAGAGCCTGGCGTGTCAGGGTGTCAGCGTTGCGCGCCGTTATGAGGATGACATGAAGAGGTAAATCGGCGTAACCCGTCCGAACCTTGCGGATCAGATCGAGACCGTCCACCTCCGGCATCTGCCAGTCGGTGATCAGAACGTCAAAATGACGGTCAGCAATCGCCAGCAAGGCCTGAGCGCCATCCTCAACCCCATGGGTCTGGCATCCAAACCTCTCGAGCTCCAACATCAAATAGGCGCGCTGGAGTTCGTCGTCTTCTGCTATCAAAACGCTTAGCGGCGTGCGCGATTTTACAGACCCAGAATATTTAACTGTTGCCATCGTTTACTCATCTGGTCGTCTACCTCACTCTATCGCACACAAATACGAACCCTTGTCGGGTCGAGACGAAGGCTTACCTCAGAATGTCAACTATCTGGCCTGTGAAGCCCGCCCTGATCGTGGCCCTGTCCAGCCTCGCCTTGCCCTCTTTCGCCCAAGAGGCCCCGCGGAGCGTCGCTTATGCGGGATTCTCCTCGGGAGAGGGCAGTTCGGCCTATGCTGGCGCGATTACGGCGTTGCCCGGCTCAAACCTCGGGGCAGGGCTCGCGTTTCGCTCCACCATCAGCGGCGGTAACTATCGGTATCAGACCGCAGGAACGGATATCGAAGCGGACTACTACGGCCTTGAAGTCGGGTTGGTGCAGCAGTGGTCCGGACCATGGGGGCGGGCGAACGTCTCGATCGGACCCCGCTTCACTCAGACAGACCTGTCGCCTCAGGACCCAGGCAATGACCGCCAAGGTTCGCGCGGGGACGTGGCCGTAGGGAGCGACGGTGCCCGAAACATCGGCGATTTTCAGCTGGGTTGGTTCGGCAGCCTGGGTCTGTTCGACGAGAGTTATCAGGTTCAGGGGCGGATCGGTCGCCTGATCGTGCCGCAATCGGGCATCTCCGCTGGACTCGAGGTCGGCCTTCAAGGTGATCCAAGCTATAAAAACAAGAGCCTTGGAGTCTTCGTGAGCCGCGAATTCAAAACGGGATGGGCCGCGCAAGCCTCCGTCGGCAACAGCGAACGCGATGACGGAGACCGCGCTGCCTATCTCTCGGTCGGCGTCAGCCGCGTCTTCTAAATGATCATGCGAGTATTGGGCGGCTAGACTCTGGCGAGCCGTTCTGGCGCGGCCGCGATGACGGACGCGATGGCGTTTCGCAAGGGCTTAGCCACAAAGTTGTTGTCGTAGGGCGTGGGACGAGCCGCATTTGATTGTTCGTATCCCGGTTCGTAGCGGAGCCAGTTGTAGCGGTCAGCCAGGCCCCAACACACAATGTCCGTAGTGCCTGGGTAGTCCAGCATGAGCGTCAAGTAACGGCGGACCGTTTCGGCAGCCATCGAGTCGCGATAGGCACGATGACGCGGTAGTTCCCGGTCGTTGACGTCGATCTCTGTAATCACCAGCTGCAGGCCCAAGCCTGTGACAGCGTCCAGGAACCGGCGCCAGTCGCGTTCCATAGCCACTGTCTGGCCGTCCCTATCGTCCGGCATTGCTACGAGGTGACCCTGGATGCCCAGGGCGTCGATCGGAACGCCTCGGGCCAAGAACCCTTCCAGAAGGCGAAGCACGCCGCTGCAATGCGCCTTCTGTCCGGCTCCCCATCCCATATAGTCATTGTACACCAGCTGCGCGGAAGGGGCAGACACCCGCGCCGCATGGAAAGCCGCGTCCAGAAGCGCTTCTGTGCCCATGTGGTCCGAGAACACAGTCCTGCGCAGGCCACCGGTTTCGGGGATCACCGCCTCGTTCACCACGTCCCAGGAATCCACGACGTCGGTGTAGCGGCCAACGACGGTTGCGATATGCTCATCAAGCAGTCGAGCGGTCGTCAGCGCCGGTCTTGATCCATAGTCGTAAGCCGCGGCCCACCGAGGAAAGCGACGCTGGTCCTGCCAAAGCAGCGTGTGGCCTCGCATGGGCATGCCGGACTGCGACGCAAAGGCCGATATCCGATCCGCCGGAACAAAATCAAACGCCGTCGGGGACGGTCTGAGAACCTGCCACTTCAGATCGTTCTCATGGACAAGAACGCCACATTCCCGCTGGATAAGAGAGCAATAGGTGGGGTCGCCGAGCGCTCCTCGGAGCGGCGCGCTTCCCCCAGCCAAGGCCGTACCGAACCGGAGACCCTTCGAACGCGCCAACGCCGCCAATGTCGCTGTGCCGGTGTCGATGAGAGGGGGCGTGGAGGCACAAGCGGCCAGAAGGGTCGCTCCAGTGACTGAGAGGAGGTGGCGCCGGTTGGGCATAGTCGGATCAGTGCCAGTTCGGCTGAAGGTGCGGCCAGACCACAACGCTCGTGATCTAGCATCGTCCGAACTAGTCAGGCGATGGATTTCGCGATGGTGATACCGCCTTCTGCCGTCGGTAACGATAACCGAAACGTCGTGCCTTCGCCGACAACGCTTTCAACCGTGATTTCGCCGCCCATCTGTTCTGCGAGCCGCCGCGAAATGGCCAAGCCGAGACCTGTGCCCCCGAATTTACGGGCGATGGAAGTATCGGCCTGAACAAATCGTTCGAACACCTCGTCGAGTCGGTCTGGGGCTATACCAATACCTGTATCAGACACCACGACGATCAGGCGGTCAGCCTCGCGATCAATCGACACTGTGACGCCGCCACGCTCGGTAAACTTGACGGCGTTGCTGACGAGATTCAGCACCACCTGACGCAACCGGGCAGAATCCACCAAGGCGAGCGGAAGGTTCGGTCGCGCACTGTATACAAGTGTGAGCCCGGCGCTGGTCGCTCTGTCGATCATCATGTCCGCGACGCTGGCCGCGACCGCCTCGGCGTCCGTGGGTTCGGGCATCAAGTCGAGGTGCCCGGATTCCAGTCTCGCAAGGTCAAGCACGTCGTTAACGATGGTCAGAAGCGCGTTCGACGCTGCACCGATCCGCGTGGCAAAACGACGATCCTTCTCGCCGAGATCGGGAGATGCCCCGAGAATTCCCGAAAACCCGATTATGCTGGTTAAAGGGCTGCGCAGCTCGTGGCTCATATTCGACAGGAACTCTGTCTTGGCTGCCGTCGCTGCCTCGGCGGCATCTCGCGCAGCGGCCAGTTCACGCTCGAAGGCTTTCCGCTGGGAAATGTCGCGAACCACATCCTGAAAGCCGACGAGTTCTCCTGAGGCCTCGTTAAAGATCGCGCGAGGATGTCCCTCCAGCCACACGACCGCGCCGTCCTTGCGATAGGCGCGGTATTCGAACCGAATGGGCTCCGCACCCTTGCCGGCGGCGACATAGTCGCGCAACGCCTTGCGAATGCGGGGCACATCCTCCGCATGCATGAAGTCAGCCGTGTTGCGCCCAATCAGTTCGCACGGATCATACCCTAGAACCACCTCGATGGCCGGCGAAACGAAGGTGAAACGCGAGTCGGAACCATAACAGCCGATGACGTCTGTAGCGTTCTCAGCGAGCAGGCGGTAGCGGGCCTCGCTCGCTGCAAGTGCATCCTCTACTGCCTTTCGTTCAGTGATATCGCGCAGCTGTGTGACGAGCGCGGTAGACTGGCCTGCAGAGTCACGCAGGATCGTCGGATTGCCCTCGACCCAGATCTGGCCGCCCGTCGCCGTCAGCATCCGATAGATGCTGTCGTGCGGGCTGGGGCGGTCGTCGTCAACGAAAAGCCGAGCACGCCGCGCAACGAGAGACGCCACATCGTCCGGGTGGATCAAAGCGAGAGACGACGTGCCGACCAAACGGTCGGGATCGTAACCATATCGCCGGATCGACGAGGAGGCGTATAGGATCGTGTTGTCTGTGCTGACCTTTAGAACGACATCGAACGACGAGTCGGCAAGCTCGTGAAACAGTTTTTCCTGCTCCTCGATGGCGCTCCGCGCCCGCTCGGACTCTTGCCTCGCGAGGTCAAGCAGTTCCCGGGTCAGCCTCATCTCCATTTCACTGACCACGATTTCGGCGAGGATCTGCAATCGGCGCTTTTCAGAGGGCGTGAGCGGCGGTCGCGGATTGCGGTCAATCACACACAGGGACCCCATCCGCAGGCCACTGGCCAGACGCAGGGGGGCTCCGGCGTAAAAGCGGATCAAAGGATCGTCCAGAACGAGCGGGTTGTCGCTGAAGCGTGCGTCCAGCTCCGCATCAGGAACGACCATGACGTCGTCCGACAGGATGGTGTGGGCGCAGAACGCTTGTTCCCGAGGGGTCTCGGTGACGTTGAGGCCGATCGCAGATTTGAACCACTGGCGATCCTCGTCAATCAGGGACACAAGCGCAATTGGTGCCCCGAATAGGTCTGCCGCCAGTTCGGTCACGCGGTCAAAAACAGCCTCCGGCCCCGTGTCGAGAATCTGATAGTGTCTCAGTGCGGCAAGGCGCCCAGACTCGGAATTGATCATGACTGCGGTTCCGGGAAGTTGGCTGCGGAATCCGTCACCCACGCCAGGATCGTCACAACCTCTGCCATCAATCGCGAGCGTGCCATGCCTTTGACGATTTTGTACGTGGACGACGATGACGACATTCGGGAAGTCGCCGAGTTGTCGCTCCAAATGGATTCGGCCATCGACGTCCGAACGGCAGCGTCGGGTGCAGAAGCTCTGGACGTCATCGAGCACTGGGTTCCGGACGTTGTTATGCTCGACGTAATGATGCCCCAGATGGACGGCCCAACTCTTCTGTCGAGGATTCGCGAGAAAACATCACCGCGCCAGCCTGTTGCAATCTTCATCACCGCCCGGATCATGGAGAAGGATTTGGCCGCCCTACAGGCTTTGGACATCGCCGGGATCATCACCAAGCCGTTCAACCCTTTGACCCTGGCTGACCAGGTGCGGAAATTGACCGCCGGATACTGACGGTTCCGGCTCGGCAATAGCGAGGCTCCGTTCGCGACGGCGGCGGTCATACTTTGCCCAATGCGGTTTGCATCGCGCCGATCAGCCCCAGAACATCGTTGAGGGACGGCGTTCGCCCGTCGCTGATGGCGTTGTCGATTTCCGCCGCCGCGTTTCCAATCGACGGAAAACCGAACGTGCCGGCGGCCCCTGAAAGCTTGTGGGTTAGACTTTGAAGCTCCGGCGTGGAGACGTCCCCCGAATCGACGATCGCCTGTAGCGAGGCCTTGTCGGCCTCGCAGCGCGCGGCGAACCGCGCTTTGAGCGCGATCATGGCCGCTTCGTTCACTGGCCGCCTCCGGCGAGAATATCGCGAAGATCGCGCGCCAGGGACATCGGGTCGAAGGGCTTAACGATCACGCCCAAGGCCCCGAGCGCCTTGTATTCCTCGACTTCGCTGGTCCTGGCGCGCGCGGTCATGAAAATCACATGGGTGTGCGCATGGTCCGGCCTTTGCCGGATGAGACTTAAGGTCCCCGGACCGTCGAGGCCGGGCATCATCACGTCCAGCAGAATGACATCCGGATCGTGGCCTGCATCCAGCACAGCCAACCCTTCCGCGCCCGACCCGGCTGAGTGCAGACTGATCAAGGGATCGATCTCAAGCGAAAAGGCCGCCACCTCACGAATATCGTCCTCGTCATCGATATGGAGCACTTTCAAGGGTGTCATCACGACGCCTTGTCCGATTTGCGGCTGAGATGTCGCACCGTGTCAGCCAGTTGACTTAACGACATTCGGGATTTGATCAGAACCGCCTCGACCGCCGCCCCGATTGTGGCATCCATTTCCTGGGCCGAGTAGATGACTACCGGGATCGAGCGTCCATTCTCGTCGGCGAGATCAGAGAGGATCTCCATCCCGTTACCATCGGGAAGCCCCAGATCAAGAATAACGAGATCGGGTCTTTGCACCGACAAGAAACGTCTCGCCGCCTCCAGGGTTTCAGCCGGATGGAGATCGACGTCCTGCCCCAGGGCGCAGCGGGTGATCTCGAGAATGTCGGGGTCGTCCTCGATGTGGAGCACCACAGATCGGCCGCCGTTGAGTGTGATTCGTCTTACCGCACGATTGACCCGCTGCTGGTCAAACGGCTTCTCCATCCAGTCTACAACTTCCAGGGCATGCAAAGACGCCGTTCCCGGGCCAAGATCAGCCGAAAGCACCACGACAGGGAGCGACCGTGTATCCGGCCTCTCCTTCAAGGCGCGGATCAAACGCACACCGCTGGTTTCGGGCGAACCGAGGCCCACCAGAACTGCAGCGTAGTATCGCTCTCCCGCCAGAGAAAGGGCCGCCCTGGTCGAATGCGTGGTGTCGACGTCGAAACCTTCCACCGTCAGCATCGTGGCGAGCGCCTTGGCAGACGGCCGATCCGGCTCGCAGATCAGAAGGCGGCCTCGCGTCTCCGGTGATAAGCCGCCCGCACGCTCCGCTCGAGGAAGATCCAGATGGAAGGTGGTCCCTTCCCCCTCCACCGACTCGAACCAAAGTCGACCGGCATGCCGCTCAGAGATTTCTTTGGCGATGGCGAGACCGAGCCCGGTCCCACCTCTGGCCCGCGTATCGGAGCTGTCCGCCTGGGCGAACTTGCCAAAAATGCGTGCGCGAAACGCCTCAGAAATCCCCGGACCGTCATCGATCACGCTCAATCGAACGGTCTTCGGCCCGGTCTGCAAGCGAAGCCGGACCTCGCCGCCCCGGGTCGAGAATTTCACCGCGTTCGACACGAGATTCGTGACGACCTGCGTCAGCCTGTCCGGATCGCCCTGCACAGGCGCTGCTCCCTCAGCCGCCAAAGTCACCCGAACACCAAGACTTTCCGCAAAGGCTCCGGACTCCTTGATCGACCGGCCGACCACCGTCTCCATGTCCAGAGACGTCAGCTCCAGTTCGAACTGGCCGGACTGGAGCTTCTCCACGTCAAGGATGTCGTTGATCAGCCGGATCAGGCGCTGACTGTTGGAGTGGGCGATCTCAATCAGTCGCCCCGCCTTCGCGGGCATCTCGCCCAAAGCACCGCCTGCCAGAAGGCCCAGCGAGCCGGCGATGGAGGTCAAAGGCGTACGCAGTTCGTGGCTGACCGTGGACACGAACTCGTCCTTCATCCGCTCGACCCGGCGACGCTCCGTGATATCGCGTATGACGGCCACCATATGCCGTCCGCTCGCCAGATCCATGGGCCCCAGGGCGACATCTACGGGAAACACGGCCCCCGTGCTCTTTCGACCCACCAACTCGCGAACCAAGCCATCGGCAAACTCGCCGTGACTGGCCCCGAGCCGCGACAGGAATGAACCGTCGCCGGCACCGGTGACATCGATCAGCAGTGAAATATCTCGTCGGTCCAGATCATTGGCCGAATATCCAAACATGCGCTCGGCCGCTGCATTCGCCGTCTCGATGCTTCCGCTCGGATTCAGGGTAATGATCGCATCCAACGCGCTGTCGAGAATTGCGCGCTGTCGTGCTTCTGCCGCTTGGACGTCCGCGAGTAGGCCATCCCGCGTTCTCAGGTAGCGCGCGCCCAGTAAGATCCCCCCGCACGTAACCACGACCAAGACCGCGAACAGCGCGGCAACCAAGCGCTCACTCTGCTGTGTCCGGGCCTTCAAGACCTTCGACAGGCCGTCCAGAGCCGCCCCCTCTCGCCGCGTCATCCGATCGATGACGACACGGATCTCATCCATAGCCGCCCTGCCCGCTCCCGCAGACACAACAGCGATGGCCGCGTCCTGGCCCTCGTCGCGCCGGGTTATGATGGCTTGACGCAGGGTTTCGCGTTTTCGCGCAACGAGTTCGAGCAAAGACGCATAGTTGGCGGAATGACTGGGGTGATCGGAGAAGAGTTCGCCGAGTTGCTCTAGTTGGGCGTCGAGGTCTGCGTTCGCACGGGCATAGGGCCGAAGGAATGGTTCCTCGCCCGTGATAACATAGCCTCTCTGGCCGGTTTCGGCGTCCTGTAGCAGCGAGAAGACACTCTGGATCTGCGACCGCGTTTCATACGATCGCTGGACCTGGTCCCTTGCCTCCTCGGCCCGGGAAAACTCACGATACAGCTCCCGTCCGGCCAGAACGACTATCACAGCCATAACAAGGAGAACCGCGGCCGCCATCAGCCGAAATCGCAGCTCGGCAGAAAGTTGAGACCTGATCGTCATCGCCCCCGCCGACTCTAAGAAATACCATGAAGAAAGTTTTCGCCCCCGACGCGGTAGAACTGGAGATCATCACCCAATGATGGATTCCGATGCAGGTACCAACCTAGCGCCGAAGAGGTGCTGACAGGTTAACCGCGATCACGGGCATCCGGATGATGCAGGGCCTGTCCGGTAACAAGGCGCTGTCAGGCTAACTTCCCCAAGGCGCAAAGCGCCCTACCCTGGGCTCGATCAGGCAACGGCGGCCGCCCAAGCGGCGTCGGCTTGGGCGCGGAAACGCCGAAGTGTGGGTCTGCTGATCAAATGGCGCTGGATGCTGAAGGTGTTGTAAATCGCCGCGTGGGTGGTGAGGAACCTCTGGGCTGAGGCTTGGGATTTGAACCGCTGCTGCTGTCGCTCCCGTCGTCGGACCGGCAGATGGGAGTTCTCTGCCCGATTGTTCTCCCGAAGCCGGCCGGGTCGGTGCAGGTGGCGCAGATCCAGCTTATCCAGAGCCGCGCCGTATGAGGCCAGGCCGTCTGTCGTGATCGTCTGCGGCTCCACTGGCTGGTTGTGAAGGAGCCGCCGGAGCAGCTTCAAAGCCGCCTCTTTATCCCGCCGACGCTGGACCAAGACGTCGAGGACTGTTGAGCGGCGCGCAAGGCGGGACCCCACCGGGTATGAAATAACATATTGAATGAGCTTAACATCTTGGGGCGAGACGGGGTCCCGACAGACGCCAGTCAGCATGCACGCCAACGCGTTTTTATATAGCGAATTCAACCGCCTAGGCCGCTTTTCGACGGGGTCCGATTTCGACGCCGATCCACATTGTCAGTGTAAAGCCACAATCGGTGCCCCCAGTTGAATGATATGCCCAACAGGCGAGTTGTTTGGGTCTGTTGAACGGCCAACCTCCGCTGAATTTCTTCGCTTTTATGTCTGCTCGGTGCCCCTGAATTGTGCCTAAGTAGAAGCTTCGGATCTTACCCTGACAACACCCCTGGTGCTGTCACGTTAAGCGCGCCAAGTCGAAAGCCACCCTACCCTGTCGAATTCAGGCAACCGCGTCCGCCCAAGCGGAAGCCGCTTCGGCGCGAAAGCGGCGAAGGGTTGGTCTGCTGATCAAGTGACGCTGGGTGTTGAAGGCGTTGTAAATCGCCGCGTGGGTGGTGAGGAATCTCTGGGCTGAGGCTTGGGATTTGAACCGCTGCTGCTGGCGTTCTCGTCGTCGGATCGGCAGGTGGGAGTTCTCAGCGCGGTTGTTTTCGCGAAGCCGGCCCGGCCGGTGAAGATGCCTCAGATTTAGCTGATCCAGGGCTGCCCCGTACGACGCCAAGCCGTCGGTCGTGATCATCTCCGGCTCGACCGGCTGGTTGTGCAGCAGGCGTCGGAGAAGCCTCAACGCCGCCTCCGTATCCCGCCGTCGCTGGACCACGAGGTCCAGGACCTCGCCTTCGTCGTCGACGGCGCGCCACAGATACATCCGCCTTCCGGCGATCCAGCAGACCATCTCGTCCAGATGCCATCGTGGCGAAGGCGCCGGTCGGCGGCGCTTCAATCGCCTGGCGATGAAAGGCCCGAACTTGATCGTCCAGCACCGGATCGTCTCATAGCTGACGTCGATCCCGCGCTGCGCCAGGAGTTCCTCGACGTCTCGAAAACTCAGGCTGAAGCGGAAATAAAGCCACACCGCATGGCGGATAACGTCCGCCGGAAACCGGTGGCGCTTAAACGAAATCGGCTTCACGAAATGTGTTCTCCGCCAGCGGCTTACGCCACAAATACCGGAGACCTTTTATCGTTCGCCTGATGGGGTGGATGGCCCCTG
>NZ_JAFCWC010000014.1:0-63713 GCF_049897365.1 Brevundimonas sp. DC300-4 | reverse complement strand
AAGTTGAACTGGTTCTGGCTGGCGAGGGTCGAATACTCCTGCGCCTGCACGACCTGAAGCTGGGCCAGTCGGATGGTCAGGGCCGTAACGCCCAGCGCCGTCAGCCCGCCGACCACGAAGGTACGGCGCAGGAACGAGCCCTGGCGCTCGTTCACATCGGCAAAGAAGATCGAAGGTTCGCCACTCATCGGAACCGCACGTCGCCATCATCGAACCGCTGGATCATCCAGTCGGCTGCAGGGAAAAGAAGCAGGGTCGGCACGACCTGTCCCAGCAGGGACAACAGGCTGGGCGCCCGGCCTGCATCCAGTGTGACCACCAGATAGGCCACGATAAAGGCCGCCAGGGCGCACAACGCGTACCATACAAACAGGATCTGGGTCTCCTGACCGGCCAGCAGGTTCCGGGAGGCCAGGACGACGCCATAGACCGACAGCAGGCACAGCGGCCAAAGGCCCAGGGTCCCGCCCCAGAACATGTCCAGAAACAGACCCAGGCCGAAGAGGACTGCGGGCGCGATCATCGACGGACGGATCAGCGGCCAGGCGAAGGCCAGGATCAGCGGCAGGACCGGCTCGGGCAGCTTCAGACCGAACAGCTCGACCGGCGTGGCCAGCAGGACAGTCAGGGCGATCGCGACGAGTGCGGGATAGAAGACCCACTGGGTCGGCCCGACCACCCGCATGGCAACCTGGCGTCTCACTCGGCGGGCCTCGCCGGCGCGGGGGACGGAACGGTCGGCGTTGTGGCTGGAGTGGCGGCCGCTGCGGCGCGGTCCCTGCGTGCGGCGGCGTCGCCGATGGCGGCGGCAGCCGCTGCGGTCGGGACCGGGGCCGCGCCCAGACCGGCCAGCGGAGGCGCGTTCAGGGCATCGGGCGTGACCAGCTGGCCGAAATCCTGGAACAGAAGCACACGGACGTAGTCCACGGCGCCCCGGTCGCTGAAGAGCTTGACCCGCCACGACCCGTCGATGCCCTTGGCGGCGACCCCGATGGGCAGGCCGCGTGGGAAGCCGCCCCCGTCGCCGGAACTCAGGATACGGTCGCCGGCCTGGACCGAGTCCTGACCGCGCACGAACTCAAGACGCGGATTGCCCGAACCGTCACCAGTCAGCATGGCTCGGGCGTCGGTGCGATCGATCAGAACCGGAGTTCGGCTGGCGACGTCGGTCAGCAGCAGCATGCGGCTGACCCCTCCGGTCGCACCGACGATACGCCCGACGAGCCCGTCCTCGTTGATCACCGGATTGCCGATGCGCACGCCCTTCGACGTGCCGGCGTCGAGCAGGCGGGCATTGATGAAGGGTCCGCGCGATTCCGAGATCGAACGCGCCGTCGCCATGGCCACGGGCGGCTCGGTCCGCAGGCCCAGCATGGCTTCGTAGCGGCCGTTGACGTTCTTCAGGGCAATGGCCTGGTCGCGCCAGGGCCTAAGGTCTTCCAGTTCGGCGCGCAGACGGCGGTTCTCCGACACGGCGAAGAAATAGCCCTTAACATAGTCGGTGGCATTGCCCGCCCAGCGCACTGGCCAGGCCAGGATGCCGTTCACGGGGCCAGCGCCGGCGTCGAAGCCCGCGCGTACGGGGCCGTAGGCCTCGACCGTCGTATCGTGGCGACGGTCCCCCAGGATCATCAGGATCGATGCGATGATGGCGACCACGGTCACGACCGCGGCGGTCCACGCCAGCGGCACTTTCAGCGACTCGAACGGTCCGTCGCGAAACGCCACGGCCTAGCCTTCCAATAGAGGTCAGAATCGGCGGGACGCCACCCGCCGCTGGATGCAGCCTATCGCAAAAACCGATCCACTTTGAAACTGGCGATTAGGCCGGAATCACAAGGATTTGCTGAATCCTGCCCCCGCCGGGGGGAGGTGGCTCCAGGCGAAGCGAAGAGACGGAGCATTCAAGCGAGAATTCGATGTCAGGGACGGAGCCCCTCCACCAGTTCGTCATCGATGGCTCCCCCCGTCAGGGAGGATCAAAGGGCCGAGTCGAGCACGCCCTTCATCCACCGGGGATGCTCGAGAACCCGACCGCAGCCGATGGCCACGCACGACAGCGGATCGTCGGCGACAGAGACCGGCAGGCCCGTGTGATCGCGGATTTCCGCATCCAGGCCGCGCAGCAGAGCGCCGCCGCCCGTCAGCATGATGCCCTTGTCGGCGATGTCGGCGGCCAGTTCCGGCGGCGTGGCTTCGAGAGCGACCTTCACGGCTTCGATGATCTGCGACACCGGCTCGGCCAGGGCCTCGGCGGCCTGACGCTCGGAGATGCGGACCTCGCGGGGCACGCCCTGCATCAGGTCGCGACCCTTGACCTCGATCGACAGGCCTTCGCCATCGGCCGGGATTCGGGCGGTGCCGATGTCCTTCTTGATGCGCTCGGCGGTCGTCTCGCCGATCAGGAGGTTATGGTTGCGGCGCATGTAGCTGATGATGGCGTCGTCCATCTTGTCGCCGCCGACGCGAACCGAACGCGAATAGACGATGCCCGACAGCGAGAGCACGGCGACCTCCGTCGTGCCGCCGCCGATGTCGACGACCATGGACCCGGTCGGCTCGTGGATCGGCAGGCCGGCCCCGATCGCAGCGGCCATCGGCTCGTCGATCAGGCCCACGCGGCGGGCCGAGGCGTTCAGGCAGGAATCGTTGATCGCGCGACGCTCGACCGCCGTGGCGCCCGACGGCACGCAGACGATGATCTTGGGGTTCACGAAGCCCTTGCGGTTGTGAACCTTGCGAATGAAGTGCTTGATCATCTCCTCGGCGACTTCGAAGTCAGCGATGACCCCGTCGCGCATCGGGCGGATGGCCTCCATGTGGCCCGGTGTGCGGCCCAGCATCTGCTTGGCTTCTATACCCACGGCGTGAACGATCTTCCGTCCACCAACGTTGCGCAGTGCGACCACGGACGGTTCGTTCAGAACGATGCCCTTGCCCTTCATGTAGATCAGGGTGTTGGCGGTCCCGAGGTCCATCGCGATGTCGTTCGAGATGGCGCCGAAGAGGGAGAAGCTCATGGGGGTCGAATACCGTTCGGTTGGGGCCTTCAAGGCGCTGCAGTTGGACCGGTTCCGGCGACGCCCCATCCGGCGCGTATCCCCATACGCAACGGATTTCCTGATCGTCCTCGCCTGACCGGTCGTGGCCCGTTTGCCCGCATGGGCAGGCGAATACAAGCCCCGATGCGGCTCGAACGCGCGCTTCCGATCACGACCAGGTTACGGCCCCGCTTGGGGTTCCGCGCCGTCGGATCGGCGGAGATCAATCCCCTGCGCCGCCCGCTCGCTCGCGACGCTTCACCAGCTCGCGCACGCCCAGCATCAGCCCCACGGCAACCACCGCGACGGCCGCCAGGATCAGCGAGGTCCAAACTCCGTCGCCGCTGACGGCGGCCACGACCGCGCCTCCAAAAAAGGCCACCAGCAAAGTCTTTGGCAGGACGCCGAGGGCGCATCCCGCGAGGAAGGCGGGAAAGGAGGCGCGGGTCGCGCCGAACGCCATGTTGACGACGATGAACGGCGCGGACGGCACGTTGCGGATCATGAAGCTGGCGTAGAAGGCGTTCTTGCCCACGAACCGTTTCAGACGGTCCAGGGTCGCGCCGCCGAACCGGTCCAGCATCCGCGCTGTGGGACCTCGTCCCAGCCAGTAGGTCACGCCGGCCGACGCCACCGTCGCCGCCCAGCTGTAGAAGAACCCCAACGACGGCCCGAAGGCAACGACGCAGGCCGCGATGAGGATGAACTGGGGCGCCCCGATGAAGGCTGCGATCACAAACAGGGCCACGGTCGCGGCAAAGGCCCAGGGACTGCCGCGATACCCTTGCAGCCAGCCCTCCAGGTTTTCCTCAGCCGCCAGCCCGAACTGGCTCTTGCCGAGGGCCAGCAGACCCACGGTCGCGCCGAGCAACAGGGCCGCCGCCAGCGCCGTCCGCCAGCGCCGCGCCTCCATGTTCAGGATGAAGTCGAGGATGCCCTTCATGGACCGTCGGCTTAGCACCTGTAGCGGCGCGTGCGCGAGCCTCACTGTTTGATCCGTCTTTCGCGACTGCGTAAAGGAACGGGCCTCTCCCCGGGAATCGCCATGTCAGACCTCCAGTCCACCGCCCTCGCCCGCGTCCAGCCATCCGCCACCCTCGCGGTGACCGCGAAAGCCCGGGAGCTGAAGCGCGCCGGTCGCGACATCATCGGCCTGGGCGCGGGCGAGCCGGACTTCGACACCCCGGACAACATCAAGGCCGCCGCCATCGCCGCCATCCAGCGCGGCGAGACGAAATACACCGACGTCGACGGCACGCCGGAGTTGAAGGCCGCGATCGTCGCCAAGTTCGCCCGCGAGAACGGCCTGACCTACACGACAGCGCAGGTTCACGTCGCCTCGGGCGGCAAGCCAGTGATTTACAACGCCTTTGTCGCCACGCTGAACGCGGGCGACGAGGTGATCGTGCCGGCGCCCTACTGGGTCTCCTATCCGGACATGGTCCTGCTGGCGGGCGGCGAACCCGTCTTCGTCACGGGTGAGGAGTCGGACGGCTTCAAGCTGCGCCCCGAGGTGCTGGAAGCCGCGATCACGCCCCGGACGCGGTGGCTGATCCTCAACTCGCCGTCGAACCCAACCGGCGCCGCCTACACCCGGGCCGAGCTGGAGGCCCTGGCCGCCGTCGTGCGTCGTCACCCCCAGGTCTGGGTCCTGACCGACGACATGTACGAGCATCTGACCTATGGCGACTTCGAATACACGACAATCGCTCAGGTCGCGCCGGACCTCTATGACCGCACACTGACGGTCAATGGCGTGTCCAAGGCCTATGCCATGACCGGCTGGCGCATCGGCTATGCGGGCGGTCCCAAGGCCCTGATCGACCTGATGCGCAAGGTCGCCAGCCAGACGACGTCGAACCCCTCCTCGATCAGCCAGGCAGCCGCCGTCGAGGCCCTGAACGGGCCGCAGGACTTCATCGCCGAGCGCGGCAAGGCGTTCGAACGCCGTCGCGACTTGGTCGTATCGATGCTCAACCAGGCGACAGGCATACGCTGCCCGAACCCGGAGGGCGCCTTCTATGTCTATCCGTCGATCCACGGACTGGTCGGCAAAAAAACAGAGTCTGGAACGGTCATCGACAGCGACGAGACTTTCGCCTCCGCGCTGCTGGAAGCCGAGGGCGTGGCCGTGGTCCACGGCGCGGCGTTCGGCCTGAGCCCCTATTTCCGCATCAGCTACGCGACCTCGGAACCGGTGCTGGAAGACGCGTGCAACCGGATCCAGAGGTTCGCCGCCTCGCTGCGCTAGAGCCTCTATGTCTCCTCCCCGTTCGCCGCTTGGCGGATGGGGAGGTGGCGGCGAGCCCTTGCGGGCTGACGGAGGGGTTTTCGTGTCCGCAAGACAAGAACCCCTCCGTCTCTCCGCTTCGCTACGAGCCGCCTCCCCACGCCTGCGGCGCAGGGAGGAGACGATCCAGGTTAGGCCGCGCGGCTGACCGCGAAGTCCGCCAGGCCTGCCAGCGCGTCGCGCCAGGGGCTGGCGGGCAGGACGGCGAGGGCCGCCTTGGCTGCGTCGGCGTATTCGTCGGCGGCGTCCAGCGTCGAGGCCAGGGCACCGGTGCCGACGATCAGTTCGCGCGCACGGCGGAAATCGTCTTCGGTCCGCTCGCCCTTGTTGATCGTGCGCTCCCAGAAGGCGTCCTCCCGGCCGCGCGTGCGGGCCACGGCCAGCAATAGCGGCAGGGTCACCTTGCCCTCGCGGAAGTCGTCGCCGGCGTTCTTGCCCAGGACCTCGGACGAGCCGCCGTAATCGAGGGCGTCATCGGCCAGCTGGAACGCCAGACCCAGGCTCAAACCGAATGACCGGACCGCCGAGGTGGTCTTCTCGTCAGCGCCGATGCCCACGGCGCCGGCTTCGGCGGCGGCGGCGAACAGTTCGGCGGTCTTGGCCGAGATGATCCGCAGATAGGTTTCCTGATCCAGGTTCAGGTCGTGGGCGCGGGTCAGTTGCAGCACCTCGCCCTGGGCGATCACGCTGGAGGCTTGGGCCAGGATGCCCAGCGCGCGAAGCTGTCCGGTCTCGACCATCAGTTCGAAGGCGCGGGCGAACAGGAAGTCGCCGACCAGGACGCTGGTCGGCGAACCCCAGATCAGATGCGCCGCGACCTTGCCGCGGCGGCGCTCGGACCCGTCCACGACGTCATCGTGCAGCAGGGTGGCGGTGTGGATGAACTCGACCGAGGCGGCCAGCTTCACCGGATTGGCCAGATCAACGTCCGCCGAGGCGGCCGTGGCGGCCCGCGCGGCTGCGATGGTCAGGAGCGGGCGCAGGCGCTTGCCGCCGGCCGCGATGATGTGTTCGCCCAGCAGGGGAATAACCGGCACGGGCGACTGCATGCGCGCGACGATCAGCGCATCGACCGCGGCCATATCGACCCTGGCCAAAGCGGCCAGGGCGTCCACGTCGCCCTGGGCCCGGGGGGCCTTGGCGCGGGGAGCGGTCAGAGTGACGGCGTCCAACGGAAAACTCTCTCAAAAACCACGACGCACGGGGAGATCGCATCGCATCGGCGCAACGACGACTTGCCGCCGCGCGTTCCGGCGGACAATGGTGACCGCGCCATGAAGGGTCAAGCCGCGTGACCGTCGCATCGTTGCCTCCGCCCCAGGCGAATCTGCTGCTGAATGGGAAGGTTCGCCTGATCCAGGCCGCCGACGGCTATCGTGCGGGCATGGACGCCGCCCTGCTGGCGGCCGCCGTGCCCGCGAAGCCGGGCGAACGGGTGCTGGAAGCGGGATGCGGCGTAGGCGGCGTGCTGACGCAGCTTGCGCTCCGGCGGCCAGGCGTTTTGCTGACAGGGGTCGAGCGCGATGCAACGGCGGCCGGACTGGCGGTCGAGAACGCGGCGCTGAACCATCTGGCGGATCGAATGGCGGTGCTCAACGCCGACATCGCCGCAGGATTCGCCGCACTGGATCGACCACGTTTCGACTGGGCCATCTCCAATCCACCCTTCTTCGACGACGAGGCGACCTTGCGGACGCCGGCGCCGGCCAAGCGCGGAGCCTGGATCGCCGACGACGGGCTGGCCGCCTGGACGCGATTCCTGAGCGACGGGGTGCGGGACGGGGGCCGGATCGTCGTCATTCACCGAGCCGACCGGCTGGCGGACCTGCTGGCCCTGCTCGGCGAACGATGCGGCTCGTTCGCGATCCGGCCGGTGCAGCCGTATGCGGATCAGCCGGCCAAACGGGTGCTGATCCACGCGATCCGCTCCGGCAAGGCTCCGCTCAGGCTGTTGCCTGCTCTCGTCCTGCATGACCGGTCGGGGGCCAAGCATGCGCCGGAGGCCGAGATGATCCTGAGGGGCGAGGCCGATCTGGGATGGTGATTGGCTTGCCGCCACGCCTCACCCGCGCTTGAGTGCCTCATGCGCCTGATCCTGACCCTCGTCGCCCTGCTGTTCGCCCTGCCCGTTCAAGCTCAGGAGGCCCTGCTGCTAAGGCCCGACCGGGTGTTCGACGGGATCGATCCCCGGCCCCACACGGGCTGGTCGGTGCTGGTGCGCGGCAACCGGATCGAGGCTGCAGGGCCGGACGTACGGGCTCCCGCCGACGCCCGCGTCATCGATCTGCCCGGCCAGACCCTGATACCGGGCCTGATCGAGGGACATTCGCACCTGTTCCTGCACCCCTACAACGAGACGTCCTGGGACGATCAGGTGCTGCACGAGCCTTTGGCCCTGCGCACCGCCCGGGCGGTCAACCACGCCCGCGCCACCCTGATGGCCGGGTTCACCACGGTGCGCGACCTCGGCACCGAGGGGGCGGGCTATGCCGACGCCGGTCTGCGTCGCGCGATCAATGAGGGGATCGTGCCCGGCCCGCGCATGCTCATCGCCTCACGCGCCATTGTCGCCACCGGCGCCTACGGTCCGAAAGGCTTCGAACCCGGCGTCGAGGTCCCGCTGGGCGCCGAGGAGGCCGATGGCGCAGACCTGGTCCGCGTGGTCCGCAGCCAGATCGGGGCGGGCGCCGACCTGGTGAAACTCTATGCCGACTACCGCTGGGGCCCGGGCGAGCCGAGCCGTCCGACCTTCTCCCAGGCCGAACTGACCGAGGCGGTCGAGGCCGCCCACTCCGCCGGACGCCAGGTCGCCGTTCACGCCGGCACAGCCGAGGGCATGCGCCGCGCCATCCTTGCCGGCGCCGACACCCTGGAGCACGGCGACGCGGGAACGCCGGAAATCTTCCGCCTGATGGCCGAACACGGGGTGGCGCTGTGCCCCACCCTCGCCGCTACAGACCAGATCACCCGCTATCGCGGCTGGAACGGCGTCGAGCCCGCGCCGCAGAACGTCCTGACCAAGCGTTCCGCCTTCGCCGCCGCCCGCGCAGCCGGGGTCGAGATCTGCATGGGCGGCGACGTCGGCGTCTATGCGCACGGGAACAACGCGCTGGAGATGGAGCTGATGGCCGCCCAGGGCATGACCGCCGCCGAGGTCCTGATCGCCGCCACATCGGGCAACGCCGCCATCTTCGACCTGACCGACCGGGGCGCCGTGCGGACGGGGTTGCTGGCCGACCTCGTCGCCGTCGAGGGCGACCCGACCGCCGACATCTCCGCCGTCCGCGCGGTGCGACTGGTGATCAAGGACGGCCAGATCGCGCGCGACGAGAGGACCGCAGCGCGCTAGAGGCCTGCCCCATGTCCCTGCGCCCCCTCTTCGTCACCCAGGTCTATGAAGCTTCGCTCGCCGCCGTACCCGGCTTCGACGATTTCAACGTCGAACTGGCCGAGGCCTGCCGCATGCTGGCGGTCGAGGACGGCGCCGGTCGCGCCTGGTGCAAGGCGCATGGCTATCGCGGCTACACCTCCTACGGTTCGCTGAACGATCTGCCCCACCGACTGCCGGAGTTCGCGGAACTCAAGAAACATCTGGACCGACACGCCCTGGCCTATGCACGGGGGCTGAACTTCGACCTGGCCCGGAAGCCCCGGCTGGACACGATGTGGGTCAATATCCTGAAGCCCGGCGGAGCCCACTCCGGCCACATCCACCCGCACGCCTTCCTGTCTGGTACCGTCTATGTCGACGTCCCGGACGGCGCTTCGGCCCTGAAGCTGGAAGACCCGCGTCTGCCGATGATGATGGCCCGGCCCTCGGTCGATCCGGAGGCGTCCGAGGCGGAGCAGCCCTTCGTCTACCTCGCTCCAAGGGCCGGCACGGTGCTGATGTGGGAAAGCTGGTTGCGCCACGAGGTGCCGATGAACGCGGCCAAGGCCGACCGCATCTCGATCAGCTTCAACTACGCCTGAATGTAACTTTGACTGTGAGCCCGGCGAACAGAGGACGACCGTGTCTGATCGAGAAGCTCACCTTCGCGCCCTGATGCTGCGTGGCCTCGATGGCGATGCAGGCGCGTGGCGCGTGCTGCTGACCGATCTGGGCGCTCATTTTCGACCCTTCTTCGCACGCCGGTTGTTCGGCGGGGGGGCCGACGCCGAGGATCTGGTGCAGGAAACCCTGATCGCCATCCATGCCAAGCGGACCACGTGGGACCGAAACCAGGCCTTCACCGGATGGGCCTTTGCCATCGCGCGGCACAAGCTGATCGACCACCTGCGCCGTCAGGGTCGTCGTCCGACCCATTCCCTGGACGAGGCGTCGGAGCTGTTCGCCGATCACACGGTCGAGGACGGCGCGACCCAGGCCGACCTGTCGCGCTGCCTGTCCCTGCTGCCGACGCGCCAGCGCCGACTGATCGAGGATGTCCGCCTGAAAGGCCTGAGCGTCGCCGAGGCGGCCGCCAACCACGGATACACCCTGACCGCCGCCAAGGTCAGCATCCACCGCTCGCTGAAGTCGCTGAACGCCCGCTACGCCCCCCAACCTGCCACGGCCGAGACGGCCGGGACCGCCTATGATGAAGACTGAAGACCTGATCGACGCCTTGTCGGTGGACCTGCCGCCGTCCGGCAACCGCCAGATCGAACGCAACATCCTGCTGTGTATGATTCCCGCCGCCCTGATGGTGGTCGCGGGCGTCGGCCTGTGGCTTGGGTTTCGCAGCGATCTGGCATCCGCCATGATTGGTCCGGCCTTCTGGGCCAAGGCCGCCTATACCTCGGCTCTCGCGGTGACGGCCTTCTGGCTGCTCACCCGATTGGGGAGACCGGGCGCGAGCGCCGCTGCGCCCCTGATCGCGCTGATCGCGCTTCTGCTGGGCGTCGCAGGACTGGCGACCTATGAGATCATCACCATGCCGATGCCCGAGCGGATGCCCGCCCTGATGGGTGATTCAGCCAGGGTCTGCGCCCCCAACATCCTGCTGCTGAGCACATTGGCCGCGCCGTTCGTGTTCTGGGCCGCGCGAGCCTTCGCTCCGACCCGGCCGACCCTCGCGGGGGCGGCTGCCGGCCTGCTGACGGCGGGTCTGGCCGCGACGCTCTACGGTCTGCATTGCCCCGAACACACCGCACCGTTCGTCGCCGTCTGGTATTCGCTCGGCATGGGAATGGCGGTTGTCGGCGGCGCGATCGCGGGACGGTTCGTGTTCCGCTGGTAATCGTCGCGGCGCCTTCAATCTGCCCTCTGGACGGCCTACTGGTTTGCCCTTCGGCGCGGCGGTCGCTACATCCCGCGCCTACCTCCCCATTCGATTTGAACGACAGGGCGCACCGCACCTCATGGCGCAGCAATATATTTTCCAGATGCAGGGCCTGACCAAGGCCTTTCCCGGCGGCAAGAAGATCTTCGAGAACATCTGGCTGAGCTTCTACAACGACGCCAAGATCGGCGTCGTCGGCGTCAACGGCTCCGGCAAGTCTACCTTGCTGAAGATCATGGCCGGCATCGACCCGGAGTTCACCGGCGAGGCCAAGGCCGCCGACGGGATCAAGCGCGGCTATCTGGAGCAGGAACCTCACCTAGACGACAGCCTGAACGTCCGCGAGAACGTCGAGGCCTGGTGTGAAGAGAAGCAGTGGGTCAACCGCTTCAACGCCATCGCCGGCGAGATGGCCGAGGAATACACTGACGAACTGATGGCCGAGATGACGGCCCTGCAGGAAAAGATCGACGCCGGTGATGTCTGGGACATCGACAGCCGCATCGAGATGGCCATGGACGCCCTGCGCTGCCCGCCCGACGACTGGGAGACAACCAACCTGTCCGGTGGTGAGAAGCGCCGCGTGGCCCTGGCCCGCCTGCTGCTGTCAAAGCCCGACATGCTGCTGCTGGACGAGCCGACCAACCACCTCGACGCCGAAAGCGTCGCCTGGCTGCAGCACCATCTCGAAGCCTTCCCGGGCTGTGTAATCCTGGTCACCCACGACCGCTATTTCCTTGATCTCGTTACGAAATGGACGCTCGAGCTCGACCGCGGCAAGGGCATTCCCTACGAGGGCAACTACTCCGGCTGGCTGGAGCAGAAGCAGAAGCGCGTCGTGCAGGAGAACTCGGAATCCGAGGCTCGCCAGCGCGCCCTCACCCGCGAACTGGAATGGGTCCGCTCGGGCGCCAAGGCCCGTCAGGCCAAGTCCAAGGCCCGTCTGGCCGCCTATGAGCGGATGGTCACCGAGCAGGAGAACCTGCGCGGCGCCCAGACCCATGCCGTGATCCAGATCCCGCCCGGCCCGCGTCTGGGCAATGTGGTGCTGGAGGTCGAGGGGCTGAACAAGTCCTATGGCGACAAACTTCTGTTCGACAACCTGACCTTCAAACTGCCGCCCAACGGCATCGTCGGCATCATCGGCCCCAACGGCGCCGGCAAGTCGACCCTGTTCCGCATGATCACCGGCCAGGAAACCCCTGACGGCGGCTCCATCAAGATCGGCGAGACGGTCAAGCTGGCCTACGTCGACCAGTCGCGCGACGCCCTGGACGCCAACAAGACCATCTGGGAAGAGATCTCGGGCGGCACCGATGTGATGATGGTCGGCAAGCGCGAGATCAACACCCGCGCCTATGTCGGCTCCTTCAACTTCAAGGGCGGCGACCAGCAGAAGAAGGTCGGGCAGCTGTCGGGCGGTGAGCGCAACCGCGTCCACCTGGCCAAGACCCTGGCCACCGGCGGCAACCTGATCCTGCTCGACGAACCGACCAACGACCTGGACATCGAGACGCTGCAGAACCTCGAGGAGGCCCTTGAGGAGTTCGCGGGCTGCGCCGTGGTCATCTCCCACGACCGCTGGTTCCTGGACCGGCTGGCGACCCACATCCTGGCCTTCGAGGGCGACAGCCACGTCGAATGGTTCGAGGGTAACTTCGAAGCCTACGAGGAAGACAAGAAGCGCCGCCTCGGCACCGACGCCCTGATCCCGCACCGGATCAAGTTCCAGAAGTTCGGGCGCTAGAGCCTGGTCGTTTGAGACGGAAGCGCTCCGCGCTTCTGTCGAAAGCGTGAATCAGGCTCTCGCTGATATCTGGAGCAGGATCGGCATCAGGACCCGGGCGGCCAGCGGCAGCCTGTCCCTGCCGGTGTCAGCGGACCGTGATCCTGTAGGTCGCTGTCTCGGCGGGCGCGTTCGTTTCCCATGAACGGCTGTAGGTGAAGGTCAGGGTGGTCGTGCCCGGTCGTCCGGTGCGGAAACGCCACGACGTGGCGCCGCCGACCCCGACCATGCCGGCCGAATGGGGATCGGTGACCTCGTCTCCGAAGGGCGCGCCCGGGAGCAGCAGGTCATCATGGGTCTCCGCGACCTGCCACCGATAACCCGTGGTGCTGTTGCTCGGCAGTTCGATCAGGAGGGTCTGGCCGACCGCCAGCGTCGTGCGCCCATCGCGAACCCCCAGCACATCGCCGGTCGCAGCGACGGCCGCGGATGAGGATTCGCCGGGGCCCGCGTTGCAGGCGGCGAGTACGAGAACGGAGGCGATCATCAGGCTGGGCACACTGGTCATGGCGCGATCCTCGTCTCCTGCCGGACAAAGTCAAATGTCTAAAACTGGTGACAGACCAGTCGGGAAGCAGCCGGCATTTGCATGCGGCGGCTCGGTGGCTAGGTTGGACGGATGCCCCATCGCCCGCACATCCTGATCATGCACTCGCCGCTCGGGCTGCTGACGCCCGTGCTGGAGGGCGCCTACAACGTCCACCGGCTGTGGGAGCATCCGCCGGTGGAGGCGCAGGGGCTGATCGAGGCGGCGGTCGTACTCGGCGAGGCGCCGCTGGACACGGCGGTAATCGAGCGGCTGCCGAATCTGAAGCTGATCGCCTGTTTCACCTCAGGCTACGACGGCATCGACTTGGGCTGGTGCGCGGCGCGGGCCCTGCCCGTGACCCATGCCCCGGCGGTGAACCACGAGGATGTGGCCGACCATGCGCTGGGGCTGATCCTCGGCTCGGTGCGCCAGATCGTGAACGGGGACCGGACGCTGAGGGCCGGCGGATGGACGATGGACGAGCGGCTGATCACGCCGTCGATGAAGGGGCGGCGGGTCGGCATCGTCGGCCTGGGTCTGATCGGCGAGGCGGTGGCGAAACGGGTCGAGGTCATGGGCTGTCCCGTCGCCTGGTGGGGCCCGAGGGCGAAGGACTCGCCCTGGCCGCGCGCGGGGTCGCTGCTGGAACTGGCGCGGGACAGCGATGTGCTGGTGGTGGCCTGTCGCGCGGACGAGACCAACCGGGGGCTGATCTCGGCCGGAGTGATCGAGGCCCTGGGGCCGAACGGTTTGCTGGTCAATGTGGCGCGCGGCTCGCTGGTGGACGAGGACGCCCTGATCGACGCGCTGAAGGCCGGCCGACTGGGCCAGGCGGCGCTGGACGTGTTCGAGACCGAACCGACGCCGGCGGCGCGCTGGGCTGACGTGCCCAATCTCCTGCTGACGCCGCATACGGGGGGCGCGACGTCGGAGGCGGTGCAGGGAATGCTGGTGCTGCTGATGCGGAACCTCGCCGCCGCCGTTGCTGGAGAGCCGCTGGTCACGCCGGTAGTTCGCAGCTAGTCAGCATGCTCTTTTCCTGTGGATCCCCGCGAAGGCGGGGACCCAGGTTTTGGCCTCTCCCCCGGCCATGCGCAGCACTGCCCCCAAACATCCTGCCTCATAAAAGAACTGGGTCCCCGCCTTCGCGGGGATGCACGGGATGGATAAGGTGCCGCTATCCTCTCTCAGAGATCATTTGCATTGACCGACGCAGCCGCCGACGCTCAGACCACAGCCCTGACGCTGGAATGCTATCCGATGCGGGACGACCCGCCGCGCATGGTTCCCGGCCGGCCCGAACGCGACTGGATGGACGAATTCGCGGGGCGGCATCCTTATCGCTGCCTGCCGCTGACCATGGCCAACACGACGGGGTGGGAGCTGCTGTGCCCGTTCGGGTTCGAGGCCGAGTGGGACGGTCGGATGGGGGCGGATTCGATCACCTTCCGGCCTGATGCAGACGCGCTTCATTTCGATCATTTCGCGGCCTCGCACTTCACCGAAGGGGTGCTGACGTTTCACACCGGCTGGATGTTTCGGACGCCGCCGGGGTGGGCGATGCGGGCCTCAGGCGTGCCGAACCGGTTCAAGCACGGGATCCAGGCGCTGGAGGGTCTGACCGAGACCGACTGGCTGCCCTATCCGTTCACGATGAACTGGCGTTTTACCGCGCCCGGCGTGATCCGGTTCGAGAAGGACGAGCCATTCTGTTTCCTGCAGCCGATCCAGCATCGGCGGGTCGAAGACTTCGTCCCCGTCCGGGCCAGCATGGACCCCGAGGGCGATCTGGCGCTGCAGTACCGGAAATGGTCGGAGGTGCGGACCGACTTTAATACCCGTATGGCCGCCGGAGATCCGGAGGCGATCAAACAGGCGTGGCAGCGGTTCTATTTCCGCGGCGAGTTCCCCGACAGGATCGCCGAGGCGCCTGTCGAACACGTCAACAAGCGCCGCCTTGCCCCCCTGCCCGACGCCCCGTCGGCGGAACCCGCACCGCCGTCGAAGGCGCACGTCGGGTTCAGGACGTGGACCGCGACGAGGAAGGCCTGACCGACGGTTTCCGTCTTCACATCATATAAGGATATCCTTATATGATTATCCTATGTCGCTGACCGCCGATCAGACTGTCGAAGCCCTGCGCGCCGCTGGTGAGCCGACGCGTCTGCGCATCCTGTCGCTGCTGGCCGGCGAGGAGCTGTCGGTGATGGAGCTGGGCCGGGTGCTGGAGCAGAGCCAGCCGCGCGTGTCGCGTCACCTCAAGCTGATGGCCGACGCCGGCCTGATCGAGCGATTCCCGGACGGCGCCCGCGTCTTCTACCGCGTCTCGCACGAGCTGCTGGCCCGGCGGCTGATCGACACGGTGCTGGACCTGTTGGACGACGGCGAGGGCGAGGCGGATCACGGGCGGCTGGAGGCCGTGCGCGACGAGCGGGCCACCGCCGCCGCCGCCTATTTCGAGCAGGTCGCGCCGAGCTGGGATCACATCCGCTCCCTCTATGTGTCCGAGACGGCGGTGGAGAGCGCGATCGAGCGCGCCGCTGGGCCGGGACCGTTCGAACGGGTCGTCGACCTGGGTACCGGTTCGGGCCGGATGCTGACGCTGCTGGGCAAGAAGGCGAAGATGTCGATCGGCCTCGACCTGTCGCAGAACATGCTCAACATCGCCCGGGCCAATGTCGTCAAGGCGGGGCTGGAGAAGGTCGAGCTGCGCCACGGCGACATCTTCGCGACGCGACTGCCCGCCGGTTCGGCGGATCTGGTGCTGGTGCACCAGGTGTTGCACTACCTCGCCGATCCGGGTGCTGCGGTGGCCGAGGCGGCGCGGCTGGTGTCGCCTGGCGGCAAGCTGTTGATCGTCGATTTCGCGCCGCATGACCTCGAGCGGCTGCGCGAGGAGCACCAGCATCGCAGGCTGGGCTTCGCCGACGACGAGATCGGGCGCTGGCTGGCCGAGGCCGGCCTGGACGCCTCCGCCTCCATCGCCCTGCCCCCCGACACGGCCGGGCTGACCGTCACCATCTGGACCGCGACACGACCCGCCGTCGCATCAAGGGCCCCCGCCCTAAGGAACCTCGCCTGATGGCCGCTACAGTTTCTCCGCTCGCCGAGGCCCGCGCCCTGCTGCTGTCGCCGCTGGGACCGGTCGCCCGTGCGGGCCAGAACGCCAATCCGGTGCGCGTCTCATTCGAGTTCTTCCCGCCCAAGACCGACAAGGCCGAAGAGACCCTGTGGCAGGCGGTGCGCCGGCTGGAGCCTCTGAACCCCGAGTTCGTGTCCGTGACCTACGGCGCCGGCGGCTCGACGCGCGAGCGGACCCACCGGACCGTGCAGCGGATGCTGACCGAGACGACGCTGAAGCCCGCCGCCCACCTGACCTGCGTCGACGCCAGCTGTAGCGAGGTCGACGAGGTCATCCGCGACTACAAGTCCATCGGCGTGAACCATATCGTGGCCCTGCGCGGCGATCCGCCGGGCGCGGACGGCATCGGCGGCACCTATCAGCCGCGCGCGGACGGCTATGCCAACGCGACCGAACTGACCCAGGCGATCAGCCGCGTCGGCGGCTTCGACGTCACCGTCGGCGTCTATCCGGAACGGCATCCGGAAAGCCCGTCCATCGACCACGACATCGACGTGCTGAAGGCCAAGATCGACGCCGGGGCGACCCGCGCGGTCAGCCAGTTCTTCTTCGACATCGACGCGTTCCTGCGCTTCCACGACCGGGTGAGGGCGGCGGGCGTGACCATCCCCCTGATCCCCGGGATCATGCCGGTGTCGAACTTCGCCGGCCTGGTGCGGATGTGCGGATCGTGCGGCGCCTCTGTGCCCGGCTGGTTGGCCGCCCACTTCGAAGGCCTCGACGACGACCCCGAGACCCGCAAGCTGCTGGCCGCCTCCGTCGCCGCCGAGACCTGCGCCCGTCTGCAGGAAGAGGGCTTCTCTGACTTCCACTTCTACACATTGAACCGCGCCGACCTGGTCTATGCGATCTGCCGCGTCCTCGGCGTCCGCGAACAGAAGGCCGCCGCATGACCCGCGCCGAACGCATCGCCGCCCTGCACAAGGCGGCCAGGGAACGCATCCTCGTCCTCGACGGATCGTGGGGCGTGATGATCCAGCGCGTCGGGCTGGAAGAAGCCGACTTCCGCGGCGACCGCTTCGTCGAGGCCAATGGCTATAACGAAAAGGACCAGATGAAGGGCAACAACGACATCCTGTGCATCACCCGCCCGGATGTCATCGCCGACCTTCACGACCAGTATTTCGCCGCCGGCGCAGACATCTCGGAGACCAATACCTTCTCCGGCACAATCATCGCCCAGGACGACTACAAGCTCGATGAACAGGCGGTCTGGGACATCAATCTGGAGGGTGCGAAACTGGCCCGCGCCGCCGCTGACCGCTGGACCGAGAAGCAGCCGCACAAGCCGCGCTTCGCCGCCGGTTCGATCGGGCCGCTGAACAAGATGCTGTCGATGTCGTCGGACGTGAACGATCCAGGCGCGCGCCTGGTCACCTTCGACCAGGTCTATGACGCCTATCGCCACCAGATCCGCGCCCTGAACGAGGGCGGTGTCGACCTGTATCTGATCGAAACCATCACCGACACGCTGAACTGTAAGGCCTGCATCAAGGCGATCAGGGACCTCGAGGACGAGGGCATGGAAGCCCTGCCGATCTGGATCTCGGGCACCATCACCGACCGCTCGGGCCGGACCCTGTCGGGCCAGACGGCCGAGGCCTTCTGGAACAGCGTGCGCCACGCCAAGCCGTTCGCCGTCGGCTTCAATTGCGCGCTGGGGGCCGACCTGATGCGGCCGTTCATCGCCGAGCTATCACGAGTGGCCGATACCCTGGTCGCCGCCTACCCCAATGCCGGCCTGCCCAACGCGATGGGCCAGTACGACGAGGAGCCGCACGAGACCGCGCACTCGATTGAGGAATGGGCTGCGTCCGGTCTGGTCAACATCGTCGGCGGCTGCTGCGGCACGACGCCCGACCACATCAAACACACCGCGGATGCGGTCGCGAAACTGCCGACGCGGGAAATCCCCGAGCGGCCGGTGGCGATGCGCCTGTCGGGTCTCGAGCCTTTCGAACTGGTAGCCTGATGCGCCCTGTCTTCATCAACGTCGGCGAACGGACCAACGTCACCGGTTCGGCCAAATTCAAGAAGCTGGTCATCGACGGCGACTACTCCGCCGCCCTCACCGTCGCGCGCCAACAGGTCGAGGCAGGCGCGCAGATCATCGACATCAACATGGACGAGGGGCTGCTCGACTCGAAGCAGGCCATGATCACCTTCCTGAACCTGATCGCGGCCGAGCCCGACATTGCCCGCGTGCCGGTGATGATCGACTCGTCGAAATGGGAGGTCATCGAGGCGGGCCTGAAATGCGTCCAGGGCAAGCCTATCGTCAACTCGATCTCGATGAAGGCGGGCGAGGCCGAGTTCCGCGAACAGGCGGTCAAATGCCTGCGCTATGGCGCCGCCGTCGTGGTCATGGCTTTTGACGAGGTGGGCCAGGCCGACACCGCCGCGCGCAAGATCGAGATCTGCACCCGTGCCTATCGCATCCTCGTCGACGAGGTCGGCTTCCCGGCCGAGGACATCATCTTCGACCCCAACATCTTCGCCGTGGCGACGGGGATCGAGGAGCACGACAACTACGCCGTCGACTTCATCGAGGCGGTCAAGGTCATCAAGGCCACCCTGCCCTACGCCCGCATCTCGGGCGGAGTGTCGAACGTCTCGTTCAGCTTCCGAGGCAACGAACCCGTGCGCCGGGCGATCCACTCGGTCTTCCTGTACCACGCCATCGCGGCGGGCATGGACATGGGCATCGTCAATGCCGGCGACCTGCCGGTCTATACCGACATCGAACCGGCCCTGCGCGAGGCCGTCGAGGACGTGATCCTCAATCGCCCGCAGCGGACCAATGTCTCCAACACCGAACGGCTGGTCGACCTCGCCCCCAACTACAAGGGCGACAAGGGCGTGGCGCGCGTCGTCGATCTGAAGTGGCGCGACCAGCCCGTCGGCAAGCGGATCGAACATGCCCTGGTCAACGGCATCACGACCTTCATCGACGCCGACACCGAGGAGGCTCGCCTGTCGTTCGACCGCCCCCTGCACGTCATCGAAGGCCCGCTGATGGACGGGATGAACGTGGTCGGCGACCTGTTCGGCTCGGGCAAGATGTTCCTGCCGCAGGTGGTGAAGTCGGCCCGCGTGATGAAACAGGCCGTGGCCCACCTCGAGCCCTTCATGGAGGCCGAGAAGGCCGGCAAGCCGCGCGAACAGGCGGGCCGCATCCTGATGGCGACGGTCAAGGGCGACGTTCACGACATCGGCAAGAACATCGTCGGCGTGGTCCTGCAGTGTAACAACTACGAGGTCATCGACCTCGGCGTCATGGTCCCGGCCGACCGCATCCTGGACGCCGCGATCGAGCACAAGGTGGATATCGTCGGCCTGTCGGGTCTGATTACCCCGTCACTGGACGAGATGGTCTTCGTCGCGCGCGAGATGCAGCGGCGCGGCTTCGACATCCCCCTGCTGATCGGCGGGGCCACCACCAGCCGGACCCATACTGCCGTGAAGATCGAGCCCGGCTATTCCGCCGGGTCGACCACCTATGTCGTCGACGCCTCGCGCGCCGTGGGCGTGGTCTCAGGGCTCCTGTCCAAGACCGAGCGGGCGAAGAACGAGGCCATTACGCGCGACGAGTACATCCGCATCCGCGAGCAGTACGCCCGGGGCCAGGAGGTCAAGGCGCGCGCCACCCTGACCCAGGCGCGCGAGAACCGGTTCCGGATCGACCCGGCCCAGACCATGCCGGGCCAGCCGTCCTTCATCGGCGTCAAGGCCTTCGACAGCTGGGACCTGCAGGACCTCGCCGACCACATCGACTGGACGCCCTTCTTCGCCAGCTGGGAGCTGATCGGCCGCTATCCGCTGATCCTTGAGGACGAGATCGTCGGCGAGGCGGCCAAGGACCTGTTCGCCGACGCGCAGGAGATGCTGAAGCGGATCATCGACGAGAAATGGTTCACCGCTAGGGGTGTGGTCGGCTTCTGGCCCGCCAACGCCGTGGGCGACGACGTGGCCGTCTATGCCGACGAGAGCCGGACCGAGGAAATCGCCCGCTTCCACACCCTGCGCCAGCAGATCAGGAAATCGAACGGCAAGCCGAACCTCGCCCTGTCCGACTTCGTCGCCGAGACCGGTCACGACTATATCGGTGCCTTTGCGGTCACCACGGGCCATGGCGAACTGGAAGCCTCGAAGCGGTTCAAGGACGCCGGCGACGACTATTCCGCCATCATGGCCTCGGCCCTCGCCGACCGCCTGGCCGAGGCCTTCGCCGAACGGCTGCACAAGGAGGTCCGCACCGAGCTGTGGGGTTACGCGGCCGATGAGACGGCTTCAATCCAGGACCTGATCGAGGAGAAATATCAGGGAATCCGCCCTGCGCCCGGCTATCCGGCCCAGCCCGATCACACCGAGAAGGCCACCCTGTTTCGCCTGTTGCAGGCCGAACGGAATGCCGGCATGGCCCTGACCGAAAGCTTCGCCATGACGCCGCCGGCCTCGGTCTCGGGCCTGTATTTCGGCCACCCCGGCAGCCACTATTTCGGCGTCGGCAAGATCGATCTGGATCAGATCGAGGACTATGCGGCCCGCAAGGGCTGGGACGTCGCAACCGCCGAACGCTGGCTGTCGCCGATCCTGAACTACGAGCCGGGCGCCGCGCCGCGGGTTGCGGCGGCCTGAGGATCCTTCTCCCCTTGCGGGAGAAGGGCGTTACTCCGCCTTCGGTACGCCCACCTCATCCAGACCGGCTTGATCCAGGGTCACCGGCGGGGTCGTGATGTTCTCACGCACCCGCCGCGCGGCGTGTTCGCAGCGGCCCGGCAGGCCGAAGAACAGGCCGAAGGCCTCGCTGCGGGCGCGTTCGTCCTCCTGCGCCTGCAAGGGAACCCATTTGGCTGCAGCGTCCGCCTCGGACGCGCGGGCGGCGGCGAGCGTCGCGGGGGTCTGCCGGCCCTGACCGGCGCGAAGCGCGTCGCGGAAGTCCGCCGCCTCCAGTCCCCCCAGACGGATGATTTCGCGATCCAGATCGTCCGCGGTCGTCAGGCTGCGGCCGAGCGCGATATGGCCCTCCACCAGGGCCGCGCACCAGGCCACCAGCGGATAGTCCTGTTCCGGCGCGCCGCGCGGCAGGGGCGTCTCAAAGGCGATGGCCTCGCGCACCCGCAGCGCATCGACGCTCTCTCCGGCATCGCGGGCGGTCACGACCGGGCCGTCATCCTGTTGAGCGAAGGCGGGCGCCGCGGCCCCGGACTGAACGGCGAGGGCCAGGACGAGGAGCGAGGCGGCAAGACGAAGGCGCATGGACGGTCCGTGATCTGTGTTCAGGGGTATCGCCCCACCCAACGCCTGAAGCGTCGCAATGGTTTTTCTGCGGCGCCGATTGCCTGAAAAAAAGGGCGGCGGACCTGATGATCCACCGCCCAGTCATGCTCATGCAGTCATAACCAGTCGGGCCGAAGCCCGTAGGATGCCGGCCCGAGGCCGGCATCCCTTCAGTTTCGCTTAGAAGGAGTAGCGGACGCCCAGGTAGGCGCGGCGGGGGGCAACCCACGCGTTTGCCTCCTGGAACCGATAGACGCCGTCGCCGCTGATCAGCTTCATCTCGTCCGTGGCGGACTGTTGGTCCAGCACGTTGAAGACGTCGAGGAAGAACTCGGCTTCACCGATCGGCAGATCCTTCACATACTTAAGGCGCATGTCGAAGGTGGCGTAGGACGGTCCGGTTTCCGAACCGATACCACCTGGCAACAGATAGTATTCCTGCACGCCGCCGAACACCGAGGTAGTCGAGGCTTGCGGGGCGAAGTAACGGCCGCTGACCGACTGAGCTGGCGTGTAGATCGCGCCGCTGTTCCAGTTGAACACACCAGACATCTGCAGGCCAAAGTCGAAGTCGTACGAACCATAGGCCTTGAACAGATGTTCAATATTGCCCGGTTGCGGTCCGTATGTATTCGGGGCACGCGGATCGAGGAAGATCACGTCGCCTTGGAAGTCGGCGTTACCGTCCGAGTTCGTGTTACCTTCAGCATCGTTGTACGTGTACGACAGCTGACCGTTCCAGTTGTCGGTCTTGAACTTCGTCAGAGTGACTTCGAAGCCGGTGTAGTTGCGCTCGCCGCCAGCCAGAGTGCCCAGGATGTAGTTGGCATTGGGAGCACTGGTAAAGCCGAAATACGAGTATGGCAGGTAGAAGGGCGATCCTGGGAAGGCGACGCCCGAGGCTCTCGGATCGACAGGGTCGCCGTCGATCGCACGGGCGTTCGGATCCGAGAAGATCGCCAGATCGTAGTCCTCGAAGATGTCACGCGTCTGACGACGGGTGGCCGAGACGGTCAGGCCGATGTCGGAGCCGAAGGTCGTCGAGTAACCGATCAGGAACTCGTCGGTATAGGGCGTCTTGGTCGACGGACCGAAGACCGAGTCCGGCACAACGGCGCCGCCGCGGGTACGGAACGTGACCCAGTTGCCGGCGATGTTGATCTGCTCGTCCGTGATCGGGCCGGACAGGTTGCCCGCGAAGTTGGTCATGTCATTGCGGATCGGGTCGTAGTAGCGACCGACGAAGCCGAAGATCTTCGAGCGACCGTCTCCGAACAGGTCGTAGACCACGCTGAGGCGCGGGGCTAGTTCCCACTCGAACGTGAACAGCTTGTCGCCGCCAGAACTGTAGTGCGACCACTCCTCGGCGCGAACGCCGGCGTTCACGGTCAACTGGTTCAACGTCCAGGTGTCCTGGAAGTAGGCGGTCTGGCCCTTGCTCTGCACCGAGTAAGGCGCATTGACCGAGCGCACAGCGCGGTAGGCGTTGACGTTACCGTACGGGTTGCCCGCGGTATTGGTGAATCGATAGGCGTTCACTTCCGCCGTCGTGATCGTGCCGTTGTTGTCGGTGTCCAGCGCAGCGCGCGCGCCGGCATTGGTTGCGGCAGCGGCGATGATCCGCGGCACATCGGTCGAGGCGAACGGACGAGCCGTCCAGCCCGAGGCGGCAGTGGTGTAGTCCAGGAAGGTCGCGCCGGAGTTGGCGAGAGCGATCGAGGTGAAGGTCGCGCCGCCCGGAACCGTCGAGTTGCTCGCGAAGGTGTTTTCCGAGTTGGTGTAGCCCGCCTTGAAGGTGTGCGTGCCCCAGGACGTGTCCAGGAAGTATTCCAGGTTCACACCGAACTCTGCACGATCGCGATGGGTTTCGCTGTTCGAGCCGAAGCCGCCCAGCGAGCGCTGGGCCAGGGTAGAGCCGGCCCCACGGAAGGTCACGTTGTCCCGGACCGATTGATCGGCCGCCAACTGGCTGACTTCGCCTTCGTGCTTGAAGTAGTAGGCGTTGACCAGCAGGTCGTTCCAGGTGCGGGTGTAGTCGAACCGGTAGTTGTCGCCGCCCTGGATTTGGGTGCGGTCTCGATTGTTCAGCACCGTCGGGTTCGAGGAGCCTGAGATTTCCGTCGGGTCGCTGAAGAAGCTGGCGCTCAGCCGATCATCGTCGGTCACCTGCCAGGTGAGCTTGCCGAAATAGAGCTCGGAGTCGTTGGAGACGGAACGGCGAACGGCGCCGGTCGTCGGATCCAGGACTTCGTCTTCACGATGCTTCTTCTGGTACGAACCGAAGAACCACAGGCGATCGCGCAGGAGCGGGCCGCCCAGGGTGACAGCCGAATCGTATGTGCTGAAGCCGCCCGAGGTCCTGTGCTGGTCGTTGGCGACCAGACCATCGTTCTGGAGGTAGTAGTTTAGCGAGCCGTGCCAGTCGTTCGAACCCGACTTGGTGACGACGGTCGAGATCAGGCCGGAACCACCGGCGTACTGAGCGGGAACGCCGCCCACGATGACCTGTTGTTCCTGAATGATTTCAGAGTTGAAGTTCGAACCGAAGGTGCCCGTGGCCGGGTCGGTCACGTCCACGCCGTCCAGGTAGTAGACGTTGTCGGTCGAGGTGCCGATGGTGCCGCCGACGTCCGAATAGTTGACGCCCGAGCGCGACGAGGGGTTGCCGCCGCCCGGCTTCACGCCCGGGATCAGCTGCAGGTACGACTGGTAGCTACGGCCGGTAGGCAGAGATTCCACGACGTCCAGCGTCAGGGTGGTGCCGACGGTGGCCGAGGTCACGTCGATGGCGGCCAGCGAGGTGCCGGTCACGATGATGTCGTCGACGTTGCTGGCGTTCGACGGGCCCGTGCCGCCGATCAGCACGTAGCCGAGCGACAGGTCACGGCCGGTGACGACGGCGACGTTCTGGGCGCTGAAGTCCGAATAGCCCGCAGCCGAGACGGCGACGGTATAGTTGGTGGCGGGGTCCAGGTTAGCGATACGGACGCGGCCGTCGGCGTCGGTCACGCCGGAGCGGCGCACCAGGCTGTCCGGCGAGCTGACCATCACGGTCGCGCCCGACAGGGGGCCGTTGTCACCGGTCACGGCGATACGCAGCGAGCCGGTCTGGCTCTGGGCCAGAGCGGTGGTCGGCGCGACCAGGGCGACCACGGGCAGGGCTGCGAGAGCCGCGAGGGCTACGCCGCCCATCATCGTGGTGGCGAGCATGCGCTGCCGAATGGATTGGATTCTCAAAATCGTTCTCCTGAAACGATGGCGCAGCCCTCCGCCGCACCCACTGGTCATCGCGCGACTCTAGTTGTCGCAGGACTGGTGCGACGATAGGCCCGATGAACTTTGAAGCGCCACCGCTATTACCTCTGTGTAATGTTTCAGCCCCATCAGTGTCGCATTCAGGACACGTTAACTCCGTCCCGACTTCGCCTTCAGGTCACCGAACCGAAAGGCCCCCATCATGTTCTCACCCCGCCCTCTAGCCCCGGGCATCTGGGCCGCCCCGCAGATCGCCTTTGAGGATTTGGCCGAGGTCCAGGCGATGGGGGTGCGTCTGGTCATCAACAACCGTCCGGACGGCGAGGAGGCGGGTCAGCCGTCCTCCGCCGAGATGGAAGGCGCGGTCCGGGCGGCGGGGCTGGACTATGTCCACGCGCCCGTGGCGGGCATGCCGGGGCCGGACGCAGTCCGCGCCATGGCCGCTGCGCTGGAGGCCGGCGAACCCGTCTTGATGTATTGTCGATCGGGCACGCGCTCGACGGTGACCTGGGCGCTGGCGATGCGGGCGCTGGATCGGGCCGGGCCGGACGCGTTGCGGGAGGCCGCCGCGAACGCCGGCTACGACCTCAGCCGGCTGCCGCTCTAGGCTCGGGCCCCCTAGCGCTGGCCTCTTTAGCGCTGGATCGCCACCCGGGTCGCGTAGGGAATCGGTTCAGGATCGCCGCAGGACGCGAGTACAAGTTGCGCCGTCATGAGACACAGGATCGCCGCCGCGATGGGCTGGAGCCGATTTGAGACAGTGAAGACGATGCTGCGGGTCACTGGGGACGCTCCGGGAGGGATTTACCTCTCGTTAAGGCAAGGTCTGCGCCGGTTTTCGGAGACCCCGTCGTGATCCCGTTCGTGCGCGCGTTCGACTTCGCCTACGGACGGCGCGATCAGGTCTCGCCGCTGATCCAGCGCGTGATCTGCGACAACCCGGGGCCGTTCACCTTCACGGGGACAGGAACCTACATCGTCGGGCGGCCGGAGGACGGCGCGTCGGTCGCTGTGATCGATCCGGGACCGATCGACGACTCGCACCGGGGGGCCTTGCTGGCCGCGGTCGAAGGCCGGACCGTCAGCCATGTGCTGGTGACCCACACCCACCGCGACCACTCTCCCCTCGCCCGGCCGTTCGCCGATCGGGTCGGGGCGCCGGTGCTGGCCATGCGCCCTCCGGCCCGCCAGACCCATGCGTCAGGGACGCTGGACGAGGAGGAGGATGAGGTGTTCGCGCCCGACACGATCCTGTCAGGCGGCGAAAGGATCGCGGGCGACGGCTGGACGATGGCGGCCCTGGCGACGCCGGGGCACGCCTCCAACCACATGGCCTTCGTGCTGGAGGAGGAGAACGCCCTGTTCTGCGGCGATCACGTCATGGGCTGGTCAACGACTGTGATCGCGCCGCCGGACGGCAACATGTCGGCCTATATGCGCAGCCTGGACGCCGTGATCGCGGCGGGGTTTTCGACCCTGTGGCCGACGCATGGGGCGCCCGTCACCGACGTCGCGCCCTTCCTCGCCGCCTATCGGGCGCACCGGCTGGAGCGCGAGGCCCAGATCCTGACCCGCGCGCGCGCGGGAGACCGGACGATCGCGGCAATGGTGCCGACCCTTTACGCCGCCGTCGATCAGCGGCTGTGGCCGGCGGCGAGCCTGTCCGTGCTGGCCCACCTGATCAAACTGGTCGACGAAGGCCGGCTGACCGTCGACGAGGCCCCGGGGCTCGGCTCGACCTACGGCGCAGCCTGAAGCGCGGCGATCAGCGTGGATGCGATCCGGCAGGTTGCGCCGCCGTCGGTGTGGGCATAGCGCGCCACGACCCGGACGTCGGTGCGATCCGGCCGGATGCGGATGACCGCCTCGTGCCCCATGCCGAACCAGAAGCCGTCGCGAACCCCGCGTGAGCGGAACAGCTGGGATTCGGTGACCGAGAAGCCTGCGGTCTGAAGCGCATCGGTGGCCCGTTCCGGCGCGACCTGGGTCATGACCGCCATTGTTCCCGGACAGGCCTGGGGCGATCCGGTCACGCCCGCCACCGCCGGGGGCTCGGTCAGGTCGGTGGAGACGTCGAGCGGCCCCGCAAGCGCGATGGCTCGGGACTGGACGAAGAAGGCGGCCGAGACGACGGCGCAGACGATCACGATGGCGACGCTGATCAGACCCAGCCTGCGGAACTGCGGCAGGGACAGCACCAGCGACAGGATGGCGAACGCCAGCGCCGCCCATGACACGATCTGGGCGACCTGGATCGCCAGCAGGTCCAGACCGAAGTCCAGTGAGACGATGCCATTGCGCGTCAGCAGAAGCGCGATGAACGTGATCAGCGGAGCCAGCACGGCCAGCCCCATGGCGACCCGCACCTTGGCCATGCCGCCCTTCAATCGCGGTCGCGGGCCTCTGGCCATGGCTCAGCCTCGCTCGGGCGCGACGGCGGTGGGCAGCCGATAGTCTTTCAGCTGCTCTCGCAGGGTCTTCTTGTCGATCTTGCCCGTCGCGCCCAGCGGGATGTCGTCCACGAAGACCACGTCGTCCGGCATCCACCATTTGGCGATCTTGCCGACCAGGAAGTCGAGATGCTCCTGCTTGTCCTGGGCCTCGCCAGGCTTCAGCTTGATGACCAGAACGGGCCGTTCGTCCCATTTGGGGTGGGCCGCGCCGATGACGGCGGCCAGTTCGACCTTGGGGTGGCCGACGGCGATGTTCTCGATCTCGATCGAGGAGATCCACTCGCCGCCCGACTTGATCACGTCCTTGGCCCGGTCGGTGATCTGCATGAAGCCGTGCTCGTCGACGGTCGAAACGTCGCCGGTGTCGAAGAAGCCCTCGTGGTCGAGGATGTCGCCGCCCTCGTCCTTGAAATAGCCCTTGGCGATGGTCGGGCCCTTTATCATCAGGCGGCCGAAGGTTGTACCGTCGTGCGGCATCACCTGACCGGCATAGTTCTTCAGCTTCAACTCGACACCCAGGGGCGGAATACCCTGTTTGACGCGCCACTTCATGCTCTCGTCGTAGGGCAGGGCCTCAAGCTCGGGCGTCAGGTTCGACAGGGTGCCGATGGGAGAGGTCTCGGTCATGCCCCAGCCCTGGACCACATCGACGTCGAACTCGTCGTGGAAGGCCCGGATCAGGCTCTCCGGCACGGCCGAGCCGCCGATCAGCACCTTCTTGACCGATGGGATCTTCAGATTGTTCTCGCGCAGGTGGGTCAACAGGCCCTGCCAGACGGTCGGGACGGCGGCCGAGAAGGTGACCTGTTCAGTCTCGATCAGCTCATAGATGGCCGCGCCGTCCATCCGCGCGCCCGGCATGATCAGGCGCGCGCCCGAGGCAGGACCGGCGAAGGCGATGCCCCAGGCGTTGGCGTGGAACATCGGCACGACCGGCAGGATCACTTCTTTCGGCGTCGCGCCGAGGACCGTGGTCTGCATCCCCATCAGGGTGTGGATGAAGTTGGACCGGTGCGAATACAGGACGCCCTTGGGGTTCCCCGTGGTGCCCGAGGTGTAGCAGAGACCGCAGGCTGTCAGTTCGTCGAACCCGCCCCAGACGCACTCATCGGAGACGCCCGACAGCAGTTGCTCGTAGCATTCGGCCTTCGGCAGTTTGGTTGCCGGCATGTGCCATTCGTCGGTCATGACCACGACCCGCTCGACGCTCGGGCAGTGCGGCAGCACCGCTTCCAGCAGCGGCACGAAGGTCAGGTCGACGAAGATGATCCGGTCTTCGGCGTGGTTGATGATGTAGATCAGCTGTTCGGGGAACAGGCGCGGGTTCAGGGTGTGGCACACGGCGCCCATGCCCATGATGCCGTACCAGACCTCCATATGCTTGCCGGTGTTCCAGGCCAGGGTGGCGATCCGGTCGCCCGGCTTCACGCCCCAGTCCTTGAGCACGTTGGACACCTTGCGGGCCCGGCTGTGGATCTCGGCATAGGTCGTGCGGACGATCGGTCCCTCGACCGAACGGGTCACCACTTCACGATGGCCATGCCAGTTCTTGGCATGGTCCAGGATACGGTCGACCGTCAGCGGCCAGTCCTGCATCAAACCGAGCATCGCATTCCCTCATTGCTCCGGCTGGATGCGGAGCTTGCCATCACGCTAGCCGAGGTGACCGGCGATAAGCAACGTGACGCTAGGTCACCCTGAGCCCGGGCTACGAACACCCGTCCAGGCTTTGCCGTTGCACCCGCCCGACTTTTGCCGTCTGTTCCCGCCCCTGAAACACCGTAAGGATGCCCGGTCATGCGTATCGCCCCTCGCACCGCCCTCGCTCTCGCTCTCGCCGCCTTGGTGGCCGTCGCCGCGTGCGACCGATCCCAGGCCCCTGCCGCCGCGGCCCCGACCCCGGCCGACCCTGTGCGCGCGGAAGGCCCGGCGCTTCCGGCCCAGTCGATTGGCGGACTGGCCATCGAGGGCGAAGGCCTGCGCATCTTCGACGCCGCGGGCGCCGCGCGCGCCCTGCCCTTCGAGACGCCCCAGGCCACGGTGATCGCCGCTGTCGCCGCATCGGTCGGCGGTGCGGCGCCAGAGGTCATCACCAACAGCGAATGCGGCGCCGGCCCGGTCCAGTTCGCCCGGTTCGCCAACGGCCTGCAACTGGCCTTCCAGGACAGCAAGTTCGCCGGCTGGACCCTGGACCAGGAGGGCCTCAGCACGGTCGACGGCGTCGAGGTCGGCATGAGCCGCGCGGCTCTCAGCGCCAACCGCACCGTGGAGATGCAAGAGGATTCGACGCTCGGAGCCGAGTTCTCGGCGGGCGACATCAGCGGCTTCTTCGCCTCGACCGCCGCGGACAGCCCGGTCACCAGCATGTATGCCGGACTGACCTGCTTCTTCCGCTAGGTCTCGCGGGCCTCTAGAAGGCCCGCCATGACCATTCTGATCGCGATCACCGGCGGCTCCGGCTCGGGCAAGTCCACTCTGGCCGAGGCCCTGCTGACGTCGCTGCCGCCGGGCGTCGCCGCCCTTATGCGCGAGGACTCCTACTATCGCGACGCCGCGTCCCTGCCCGGCTTCGACGCCGCGACCTTCGACTTCGACGACGTCGCAGCGCGCGATCACGACCTGCTGATCGACGACCTCACCCGGCTGAAGGCGGGCAAGCCGGTCACGGCCCCGGTCTATTCCTTCATCCACCACGGCCGCGAGCCCGACGGCGAGGCGATCCCGGCCGCGGCCGTCGTGATCGTGGAAGGGACTCATGTTCTTTGCACCCCGGCGCTGGCGGACCTGTTCGACATTCGGGTCTTCGTCGACACTCCCGCCGACATCCGTTTCATTCGCCGCCTGCTGCGCGACCAGGCCGAACGCGGGCGCACGGCGCAGTCGGTGATCGACCAGTATCTGAAGACGGTGCGACCCGGGCATGAACGGCTGACCGAGCCCTCGCGGACCCGCGCGGACTTCATCATCGCCGACGCGACGGCGGCCGTTCGCCTTGACGATCCGCAGGCCGTTATCCGGCTGGCGGCGCCAGTTCTGGCCCATCCGCTGCTGGCGCGTCTGAAACCTGTCGAAACCTGACGATATCCTCGCCGATCGTCCCCGGCCGCAGCATATCCGCTATCGCTAACGGCCTTATGCAATCACATGCAGAATTCGAACGGGGCGGCGCGAGTGCGCTGCCGGGCCCGAAAACCGACCCGAGGCGAGACAATATCGTCCGGGAGGCGCGACGCCATTTCATGTCGGAGGGCTATGCGGCGACGCGGATCGAGCCGATCGCCCGGGCGACCTCCGTTTCGACGGCGACGCTATATGGCTACTTCCCGTCCAAGGCCGATCTGTTCGCGGCGGTGATCTCCAGTGCGTCGGACGACTTCTCCGAACAGATGAAGAGCGTTCGCTGTGACGAGGGCGACGCGCGGACCCGGCTGACCCGGTTCGCCCTCGCCTATGCCGGCTTCATGGGCGATCCGTTCGTACGGTCGGTGTTCCGGCTGGTGATGGCCGAGCGCCCGCGCTTCCGCGACGTGGCCATGGGCTTCTTCGAGCGCGGCCGTCACGACTTCGGGTTGCCGCTGATGGAGGCGCTGACCGCCCTGGCCGCGAGCGGCGACCTGCGCTTCGAAAAGGCCTCCTGGTCCGCCGGTCAGCTCATGGGGATGATCGAGCACCCGGTCTTCTTCGTGCCCCTCGTCACCGGGGACGACGTCCAGGCCGCGCGCAGCCCGCAATCGATCGCCGAGGACGCGGTCGAAACCTTCCTCGCCCGCTACGGCGTCTAGACGTCAGGGCTGAAGCCGCTTCCGCGCCCAGCCGTCGCCGTCACGCGTGAACAGCAGCCGGTCATGCAGGCGGAACGGCCTGTCGCGCCAGAACTCCACCGTCTCCGGGAGCACCCGCCAGCCGGTCCAGCGTTCGGGGCGAGGCACGTCCTGACCCTCGAACCGCTCCGTCTCGCGCGCCACCGCCGCCTCTAGGTCGGCGCGACTCGCCAGCGGCCGGGACTGGTCCGAGGCCCAGGCCCCGATGCGGCTCTCCCGCGCCCGGCTGGCAAAATAGGCGTCAGCCTCTTCGGTGCTGACCGGCTCCACCGCCCCTCGCACCCGCACCTGACGGCGCAGCGACTTCCAATGGAACAACAGGGCCGCGCGTGGCCTGGCGTCCAACTCGACACCCTTGGCGCTTTGCCGGTTCGAATAGAAGGTAAGGCCGCGCCCATCGACGTCCTTCAGCAATACCATCCGGCTGTCCGGCGCGCCGTCGGCATCGACCGTCGACAGGGCCATGGCGTTGGCGTCGTTAGGCTCATGCCCCCTGGCATCGGTCAGCCATTCTATGAACAGGCCGATCGGCTCCTCACGCTCGAAGACCATCTCGTCGCCGTTGGCGGCCAGGGCGGCGGCATAGTCGCGGGCGTACTCTTCGCGCGTCGGGCTGGGCGGTATGGCGTCGTTGGTCATGCCGCGCCTATAGCAAGGCTTGGGCCGACCTGCACGGTTAACCCGGCATTGACCATGGCGACGGCCTATAGAGCGGATGATCGCGCCCGGCCCCAGTCTGAACGAAGCCTTCGCCGTCCTGGGCCTGCACGGTCCGGCCGAGCAGGCCGCCGTGACGCGCGCCTTCCGCCTCGCGGTCAAGAGCGCCAGACCCGACCAGCCCGGCGGCGACGCCGACCGCTTCCGCCGGGTCATCGCCGCCTATCGCCTGATCCAGTCCGTGGGCCCCGCCCGCGCCGCCCTCGCTGCGCCCGTCCAGCGCCCCGTCGCGCTTCCGGTCGTGGGCCTGACCCCGCTGCAGGCCCTCGCAGGCGCCCGCACGATGCTGCGCCTCGGCGACAGACAGCTGCGCGTTCATGCCCCCGCCGGAATGCGGACCGGCGAACATCTGCGACTGAGGGCTGCGGCGCCGGACGGCTCCGACCTCTATCTGCCGGTGCTGATCCGCGCAGCCGACGGTCTCGCCGCCATGGGCGACGACCTCTACATGAGCTGGCCCGTGCCCGAGCGGCTGCTGGCCGACGGCGGCCGTGTCGAGATCGAGACCCATGCCGGGGTTCGCGGCGCCTGGGTCGCGCCCGGCCTGACCGATCCGGTCCGTCTGCGGCTGCGCGGTCTCGGCCTGCCGGCGCGCGGCGCGCGGCCGGAGGGGCATCTGTTCGTGTCGCTGAAGCCGTCCGAGGACGCCCCCTCGGCCGCCGAGGACCTGCTGGCCCGATTCACCCGCGTCTGGACGCCGGACCGCCTGGCGGCCTAAGCGGGAGCCGCGATGTCTCACAACACCTTCGGCCACCTCTTCCGCGTGACGACCTGGGGCGAGAGCCACGGGCCGGCGATCGGCTGCGTCGTGGACGGATGTCCGCCGTTGATTCCGCTCACAGAGACGGACCTCCAACCCTGGCTGGACCGGCGCAAGCCCGGCGGCAGCCGCTTCGTCACCCAGCGCCAGGAGACCGACGTCGCCCGCATCCTGTCCGGCGTCTTCGATGACGGCGCGGGTCAGGTGACCACCGGCGCCCCCATCGCCATCCACATCGACAACGTCGACGCCCGCTCCAGGGACTACGGCGAGATCGCCCGGGCCTATCGCCCCGGCCATGCCGACCTGACCTACCAGACCAAATACGGCGTCCGCGACCATCGCGGTGGCGGTCGCTCCTCCGCGCGCGAGACCGCCAGCCGCGTCGCCGCCGGGGCCGTGGCGCGTCGGGTGCTGGGCGACGGCATCGTTGTCCGCGCCGGGGTCGTTCAGTTGGGTCCTCACAGGATCGCGCCCGAAGCGGTCGATTTCTCGGCCGTTTACGACAATCCCCTTTTCGCCGCCTCGGCCGAGGCCGTGCCTGAGTGGGAAGCCTACCTCGACGGGGTGCGCAAGGCGGGCTCCTCCATCGGGGCCGTCGTGGCGCTCGAGGTCACGGGCGTTCCTGCCGGTTGGGGCGCGCCCCTCTATGGCAAGCTCGACGCCGAACTGGCCGCCGCCATGATGTCGATCAATGCGGTCAAGGGTGTCGAGATCGGCGCGGGCTTCGGCTCAGCCGAGCTGTCGGGCGAGGACAATGCCGACCAGATGCGACTGGGGGAGGACGGCCAGATCGTCTTCGGTTCGAACAACGCGGGCGGCGTGCTGGGCGGCATCTCGACGGGACAGCCCCTGACCGCCCGCGTGGCCTTCAAGCCGACCTCCTCCATCCTCACGCCCCGCCAGACGGTGACCCGCGACGGGCTCGAGACCGATGTCCGCACCAAAGGCCGCCACGACCCCTGCGTCGCCCTGCGCGGCGTTCCGGTGGTCGAGGCCATGGCCGCATGCGTCCTGGCTGACGCCATGCTGAGGCACCGCGCCCAGGTCGGCTAACGGCCTGATCCGGAAGATGGTGGTGCTGTTTTCCGCAAGAGCGGGCCGCCAAAGAGGGTCATCTTCCGTTCACCCTGTTCGGGCTAGATGCGCGCCATGATCCAGATGCTGTCCCGCACTGCCGCCCTCGCCGCCGTCCTGGCCGGTTCGCTGATGCTGCAGGGCTGTCTGGTCGGCGCCGTAGTCGGCACGGCCGGCGCCATCGTCGGCGGAACGGCCCGGGCCACGGGCGCGGTCGTCGGCGCCGGCGTCGACGCCGTTACCACCTCGGACGAGGAAACCCGCGCTCGCCGCGAGCGCGAACAGCGCGACTACGAGCGTGAGCAGCGCCGCTGCGAACAGCGCCGCGCCAACGGCCAGCGCTGCTGACGGCTGACCGGTGCGGAGGGTCGCAGCCGGCAGGACATCATTCGGCGAGCCAGACTTCGAACTGCTGCGGGGACACGCCGCGGATCGGGACCTCGACGGCGGACACATCTTCGCCGAGACAGCCTTCCAGCACGGTTTTTAACGAGCCCGCGCCAACCGCGTCCTCCGGGCGGAAATATCTAAGTTCCGTTCGACCTGGCCCACGACCCAGCAGTTCGTAGGGGGGCACGTCGTAACCCATTGAACGCAGAGATCCCGAACACGCGCGATACATGGCTACCTGGCCTTCAGCGCGGATCTGAAAGTAAATTCGGCCGGGCGAAACGCGATCAGGTGCGGCCGAGGGCGGCGCTGCCGCAGGCGTCTCAATAGCCGCCTGTCCCAGGATTTCAGAAGCCTGGGCAGTCTCGCCGCCGTCGAGGCTCGACCGTGCCTCGCGAACGGTCCGCTCAAGGCTCTCGACCTGCGTCATATCCCGGCGTCGTGCAGCGATTTCATGATCCAGTCGGGTAACCTCGGCTTGCAGGCGATCACGAGCCTGGCTCAGACTGATCAGACTGACTGCGAAGCCTCCCAGAATAGCCAGGCCGCCGAGCAGAAACGCGACGCCGATCCAGCGGGACCGGCTTGTCAGGGTCGCAATCTGCGCCGGAGTCAACGGAGGCTGATCGGTCATTCGGACGCTCTTGCATGAGGCTTTACGATGCCCAGAAGAATGTCACGGCTGGCGTACCAGAGCTGCAGAACACGGGCCTGGGTCACCGAGATAACCCCGGTCGGCGTCATCAGAAGGAGGAAATTAGTCACGCTGAGCTCTTCCGTAACCGTCCAGTAGATAGCCAGCCCGACCAGAGCGGCGGCTGAAACGACCGTTAGGTAAAGGTAGAAGCTCCGCTCGAGCTTGTTCTGCTTGTCCAGCAGGTTAACGATCGCCACGCGTTGCTTGAATGTGAGCGTCATGGGCTCCGATGCGGAGAGGGACGGCGACGGATCGGTCACGCTTCATTCCACGATAGGCTGTCGGTTCTCGATACCCGGACCGCTTTGGGAACAGGCGGCGGAATGGTCGCCGGCCATCGTGCGCCGACAAATCGGTCCTTGCCCACCCAGGCCAGAGAGACGCAGTCACTCTGGTTTCCACCCAGGATACGGTAGGCGTCCCCGTCTTCGCCGGCGTAGAAGCCAACATGTCCCAGTCCGCTCGACCGGGACTTCCGCCAGAAGACCATTACCGCACCGGCCGTGGGGCCGGTCTTGATACCAAAGCTCTGCCAGGCTCGGGCGGACAGAACATTTGTCGGCGTCGGCTCGCGATCCAGCGTCGATGTTATGCAATGAGCGACGAACAGGCCGCACCACGGTATGTCGTCGCCGGGGTAGTGAACGTCGATGTTCTGGGCCCAGTCCAGAATAGTCGGATTGGAGCCTGTACCCGGCTTCTCCTTCGTTCCGATCAGCCGGCGCGCCTCCTTGAACCAGACCAGACCGTCCTGCTCCAGGTCCTTGCCCGGAACAGCGCTGGGAAGCAGCGCTGCGATCGTGATCGGACCCAGCACGCCATCCGGCGTCAAGCCGTGCCTGGTCTGAAACTCTTTGACCGCCGCCGCAGTCTGTCGGCCCCAGACTCCATCCAGAGGGCCTGGCCGGTAGCCAAGGTTCGCCAACGCGGTTTGGACTTCCAGGATTTTCATCATTGCCCCCCAGACCATCTGAAGGACAACTCCACGTGGTGTCAATCCACAAAAACCGCCGTTATGCGTGAAGCCTTCAGCGATGAAAGGCCCGGAGCCCCCTGGAGGCCCGATTCGTCCTAGCGCACCCCGATGTATTTGTGCGTCTGGACGCTGAGCCGCCATTTCGGGTGGCGCAGGCAATAGTCCAGGGCCGCCACCGTATTGGCCGCCTGATCCGGTCCGTCCATGGGCTGAAGCCAGAAGCGTTCGAACTCCAGCTCGTCAAACCGCTCTGGCATGGCGAGCGCCTGCGGATAGACCAGTTTCAGCTCCTGGCCCGAGGTCTGGACCACGGGCGCGGCGGCCTTGGGACTGACGCAGATCCAGTCGATGCCGTAGGGCGCAGGCAGGGTGCCGTTGGTCTCCACCGCGATATCGAAGCCGCGCGCGTGCAGGGCGGCGATCAGGGGCGAGTCCAGTTGCAGCAGCGGCTCTCCGCCCGTGCAGACGACCAGTTTCGGATCACCCTCGCGGCCGATCCACATCGACGCGACATGATCCGCCAGCGCCAGCGCCGTTCTGAACTTGCCGCCCCCGTCGCCGTCCGTGCCGACGAACTCGGTGTCGCAGAAGGTGCAGACGGCTGTGGCCCGGTCCTGCTCGCGTCCGCTCCACAGATTACAGCCCGCGAAGCGCAGGAAGACCGCCGGCCGCCCCGCCTGACCGCCCTCCCCCTGCACCGTCAGGAAGGTCTCCTTGACCGAATAGGTCATCGCGAGGCCAGCCACTCGCGCCAGCCGGCGGCGCGCAGCGCGCAGGCTGGGCAGTCGCCGCAGCCGTAGCCCCAGTCGTGCCGGTGGGTGCGGTCGCCGCGATAGCAGGTGTGGGACTCTTCCACGATCAAATCGATCAGGGCGTGGCCGCCGATCCCGTGCGCCAGTTCCCAGGTCTGGGCCTTGGTCAGATCCATCAGCGGCGTCTCGATCGGCGACGGCTTGTCGAGGCCCAGGGTCAGCGCCCGCTCCATGGCGTTGATCGTGTCGCGTCGACAGTCGGGATAGCCTGAGAAGTCCGTCTCGCACATGCCGCCCACCAGAACTGCCAGCCCGCGCCGGTCCGCCAGCGCAGCGGCGCAGGTCAGGAACACCAGATTGCGCCCCGGCACGAAGGTGTTTGGCAGGCCCCGCGCGCCGATCTCGATGGCGCGATCCGTGGTCATGGCCGTCTCGCCGATGGCGCCGAAGCCGGTCAGGTCGACGACATGGTCCGGCCCCAGCCGGTCCGCGAACCTGGGCAGGACCTCCATCATGCCCTCGCGCACCTTCAGCCGCGCGGCCATCTCGACCGCGTGCCGCTGGCCATAGTCGAAGCCGACCGTCTCGACCCGCTCGTAGCGTTCCAGCGCCCAGGCCAGACAGGTGGCGCTGTCCTGCCCGCCCGAGAACAGTACCAGGGCGTCGTGGGCGGTGTCGGTGATTTGGGCTTCGGTCATGACGGGCCTGCGGTCGGCCCAAAGGCCGCGCGCATCAGTTGGTGGGCAGGAATGGAAGGGTTGACCGCCTTCTACACGCAACCGGGCGATCCGGCAAAAGCACTACCGCATAACTGGCGAAAACGGACTGTTTTTGGACTTAACCCTTTTGCAAACGGTTATCCCGCATTGTCCACCGGTATCAGGGAGTTTCGGCCAGTATGCCGACGATCGAAGTTCTGACGGAACGCGCCGAGCCCGTGCTGCCGACGACCTTGGCAGCCGAGATCTTTGCACGCTTCCAGCGCGAGCCGGACACGCTCGTCATCCCCGTCGTCGAGAACGACCGCCCGGTCGGTCTGATCGAACGCAACGCCTTCCTCCTCAAGATCGCCGGTCCCTTTGGCCACGCCCTCTACGCCAATCGCCCCGTCTCCCATGCCATGGATCCGGAGCCGGCCGTCGTCGACGCCGGTGTCCGCATCGACGCCTTCTGCGACATCCTGATCAAGAGCGGCCAGGGCGCCCTGATGCGCGGGTTTATTGTCACGCGCGGCGGTCGCTACCGCGGCGTGGGCACGGCTGTCTCACTGCTTCAGGCCGTCAACGCGCAACAGCGCAGCCAGAATGCCGAACTGGCGGAACAGTCCCGCGCCCTGACCGACAGCCGTACCCAGGCCCTCGCCTCGGCCCGCGCCAAGAGCCAGTTCCTGGCCATCATGAGCCACGAATTGCGCACGCCTATGAACGGCGTCCTCGCGGTCGCCGAACTTTTGCGTCGCCAGCCGCTCAATGCGGCGGCCCAGGCCCACGTCCAGACGATCGTCGATTCCTCCGAGACGCTTCTGCGCATCCTTCAGGACGCGCTGGACCTCTCGCGTGCCGAGGCCGGCGAGCTGGAGATGAACCCTGTTCCGACCCCGCTGCGCGCCCTGGTGGACGACATCGAACAGATGTGGGCCCCGCGCGCGTCCCAGGACGCCGTCCGCCTGATGGTCGGCTATGAGGGCGACACAGAACTCTGTGCCGACATCGACGGCGTGCGCCTGAAACAGGTGTTCAACAATCTCATCGGCAACGCCCTGAAGTTCGCCCGCAACGGGGTGGTCGAGGCCAGCCTCAAGGCGTGGTCCGAGAACGGCCAGGTCCGCATGGAGGCCCGCGTCCGCGACGACGGTCCCGGCGTCGACGCCGACCGTGTCGACGCCATCTTCGAACCCTTCGTACACGGCTCCGGCCCCGACGGCGCGGGCCTCGGCCTGTCGATCTGCCGCCAGATCGTCGACCGAATGGACGGCCGCATCTGGGCCGAGAACAACGCCGGTCGCGGCGCCACCTTCGCCTTCGACGTCTTCGCGCCACTGTCGGCCCCGGTGGAGAATGAAGCCACCAATGTCTCGGCTCTCGCCGACCTGGAACTGCAGTCCAATCCGCACATCCTGATCGTCGACGACAACGCCACCAACCGCGTGGTCGCCCAGGCCCTGTGCGAGATGTTCGGCTGCTCGTCCGAAACCGCCGAGGACGGCGTCGAGGCGCTCGAGGCCGTCCAGGCCCGACCGTTCGACCTGATCCTGATGGACATCAAGATGCCGCGCATGGACGGCGTCCAGGCGACCAAGGCCATCCGCGCCCTGCCCGGCCCGGAGCGCGACATCCCCATCGTCGCCCTGACCGCCAACGCCGACCCGGACGACGCCAAACACTATCTCTCGATCGGCATGGCCGCCGTGGTCGAGAAGCCGATCAAGCCGGAACGCCTGCGCATGGCCATGAACGCCGCCCTGTCGGAACCCGCTGAGGTCGAGGTCGCCGCCACGCCAGCCCGCAAGGGCCGCGCGGCCTGAGGGCCGTCCCTATTGAACCCGGCAAGGCCAGACCGGGATGCAGACGGCGCATAAGTCGAGCAGCCGACACACTCCATTAACGGTTGCAGGCTCTATTGGGGGGCGACAGACTGCCATTCAACGCCTGCATCTTTCGGTTCAGCGCTGGACTGCCCCGGTCCTGTCGAAAGCACCAGAACGATGGGATGCGTCGCCGACAATCCAACTGCGGAAGACATTCTTTCGACGATGCGAGAGATCGTAGTCGCCGCCGACGTCTTGACCAAGGCCCTGGACCGTCGATTGCGATGTGCCGACGGCAACGGGATTGGCTACTTCGGACTGCGCTTCATTTCCGATGCTGGCAGAAGCGGCCTCTCACGGATCGACCTGTCGCGGCTGGCCAGCATCTCACCCTCCGTCATCACCAAGCTGGTCGATGCTTCGGAGAAGTCCGGCATCGTTGTGCGCATCGCTCATCCGACAGATCGCCGTGTAAACATGATCACTTTGACAATGTTCGGGCGAACCCTGATCGATCAAATCGTCGCTGATGTGATGAACGAAACAGACTACTGCCTTCTGGCGGGCGGACAGCACGAATATCTCAAGACACAGCTCTTGGCCCTGAAACAATCTCACGTGTCATTTCCCTAACGCAACATTCTATTAAAATTAGCTCACTATGAATAGATAGTGAGTCGACATGATTGTGTCCGACAAATATTAAATCTATCCAATTGATTCTCAAATCTATCGTTCTGTCGAATACGATTATACGTGCCGACGTTGTTTTACTTAAGATGAATGCCAAACCCCTATATCTTGCGATGCCTCATGGAATTTTCCACTTGGCGAGTAAGGTTCTGAAATGGTGTTCTACCTTAACGCTGACGACTTTACGCCTGAACTGCGGGAGCTGGACCGTATGGCTTCGAGGCCCGAGAGGCTGCAGCCAGCGCATCTGAACGACTTCTCCCCCGAGGAATGGGCCGTAGTCCTGATGGCGCGGGACGCTTGTCTGAGCGCCGGAGACATCGTTCACGAACCCGGCTCATCACCATTGGCCGCCGACCTGCGGCAGGTCTCGGCGTTCGATGTTCGAAATCCGACGCCCACGCCGCGACGCCGGTCATCCCGGCCGTGAACGTTGTCCCCAGTAGCCCTCCATTCGCCCGCGAAGGCAGCGCCGCCGTCGAGTTCGCATTCGTCGCCCCGGTGTTCCTGATGATGGCGTGCGGCATACTCGTCTACGGCAGCTGGTTCTCGCTGGCCCACTCGGTCCAGGCCCTGGCCACTGAAGCGGCAAAAGCCTCCATCGGCGGGGTGGACGTCGCCGAACGACGCAGCCTTGCGATAGCCTACCTGGACGCAAACAAGTCGTCCGCTGGCCTTGACGGCGCGCATATGGTCCAGCGTGTCGATGTTTCGGAGACAGAGACCCGGGTGGTCATTCAGTTCGACACTATCGATCATCCAATCCGGGCTCTGAGCCAGCTTGTTCCCTCCCCCCCGGCAGTCATCGAACGAACCGCCACAGTCGTCTCGGGACGGCCGTGACTCGCAGAACTCCAGGCGACGACGGCGGGTCCGTGGGGATGATGAGCGGGCTTTTGATTACGCTCGTATGCCTGTCGGCAGCTTTGGCGATTGACGGGGGGTCCTTCATGCTCGACGCGCGGAGACTTCAAGGGGCTGCCGATGTCGCGGCCATGGTGGCCGCCGCCGACCTCGACAACGCACTGGCTCTTGCGGAGGTCAACGCTGCCGCGAATGAGCCGGGCGTTGCGGTGGAGACCGGCATCGAACTGGGCATCTATGTCGCCGATGCGGCGCTGGCGCCGGGTGCGCGTTTCACACCTGGCACGGTCGGCGCGAACGCGGTCCGCGTGACCTTGCGACGGGCGACGCCGGTCTATTTCGGCGCGATCATAACCGGCAAACGATCCATGATGCTCACCCGCTTCGCCATCGCCGTAGTGGAGCAGCAACCCCGAGCCATGTTCTCGCTCGGGTCGCGGATGGCCAGCCTGGATGGCGGCATTGCCAATCAGGTCCTGAGCGGGCTGACCGGAAGTTCAGTGTCTTTGAGCGTGATGGACTATCGCGCGCTCGCCGACGCAAAGGTGAACCTGTTGACCTGCAGCGACGCTCTGGCGACCGAACTCGGCGTTACAGCCGGCGACTACGACAGTTTGCTCACCCGCACCGTCGATGCCGGACGGGCCCTGAAAGTGCTGGAGCGTCTTGCCGGGACTGAGGGTGACAGCGCCCTGTCGAAACTCTCAACGGCCGCCACCGGCGTGCAACTGCGTCTCGGGGACCTGATCGGCATCGATGCGGATGCGAAAGACGGATTGGCCAGCGGCCTCGACGCGACGGTGTCCGCGCTGGATCTGGCGACGGCGATGATCGAGGTCGGGGGGGGGAGATCGTCAGGTCGCGCTGAACCTCGGCGTTCAGCCCGGCCTGTCCTCGCTCGCCGTGTCGCTGGCCATCGGTGAGCGACCCAATAAATCACCGTGGCTGACAGTCAGCGACACGAATGGCCCGATCATTCGAACCGCCCAGGCGCGTCTGTATGTGAAGGCCCGGACAGCCCAGAAGTTGTCCGGCCTGGCGCAGGTCAACCTGCCCATTTTGATCGAACTGGCGGCGTCCGAAGCGCGGCTCGACGCGATCAGCTGCGCACCCGACAGGTCGGTGACCGTTGGGGTCCGGCCCGGTCTGGCCAAGGCCAGCATTGGCGTCATCGACGAGAGCAGGCTGCGCGATTTCAAACAGCCGCTGACCGTCACGCCGGCGACCGTCCTGTCCGTTCTGGGCATGGTGAGCGTCACCGCCAAGGCCGAGATCGAGGCCGCCGATCAGACCTTCACCAAGGTCCGGTTCTCGGACGCAGACATCACCTCTCAGAAGCTGCGGTCGGTTCAGGCGCGCGGTCTCGTCAACGGTGTCGTCGTCAGCCTGCTGCGGCACATGCAGGCGGACGTGCAAGTCACCGGTCTCGGCCTCGGACTGGGCGGGCTGGTTCAGGCCTTCAGTGTCCTTCTGACCCCGCTTGGCCCCGTGCTGGACGCCGCGATCAATCCGATCCTCGACATCCTCGGCCTGAAGTTCGGCGAGGCGGATGTCCGGGTCCACGGCGCGACCTGCGGCAATCCACGGCCGGTGCTTGTCGGCTGAGCCTACGAATGAAACGCTTCAGACCTGCTCCGCCAGAAGCTCCTCGTCTTCCTCGTCATAGCCCACCAGCCGCAGCGCCCGCGCCTTCATCCCGTTGATCTCGGCCCAGCGCAGCAGTCCTTCCTCTCGCCCGTGGGTGATCCAGATTTCCTCTGGCCTGATCTCCTCGAAGGTCGCGATCAGCTCCGGCCAGTCGGCATGGTCCGAGATCACCAGCGGCAGCTCCACGCCGCGCTGCCGCGCCCGCGCCTTGACCAGCATCCAGCCCGAGGCGAAGGCCGTCACTGGATCGGCGAACCGGCGCGACCAGCGATCCTGGATGGCCGACGGCGGGGCGATGGCCACCTCCCCGCCCAGCGCCCCCGCCTTGAGCCCGGTCGCCGGCAGGATCGGCCCCAGGTCAACGCCTTCGCGTTCGTACAGCCGGTTCAGCCGCTCCAGCGCGCCGTGGACATAGATGGGTCGCTCCCACCCCGCCTCACGCAGCAGCTTGATCACCCTCTGCGCCTTGCCGAGCGCATAGGCCCCGACCAGATGCGCCCGCTCCGGGAACTGGCCCAGGGACTGGACCAGCCGCCCGATCTCTTCGGCGTCAGGCGGATGGGTGAAGACCGGCAGGCCGAACGTCGCCTCGGAGATGAAGACATGGCACGGGACCGGCTCGAACGGCGCGCAGGTCGGATCGCGACGGCGCTTGTAGTCGCCAGACACCACCATGGTCAGACCCTGATAGGTCACCACTGCCTGGGCCGAGCCCAGCACATGGCCCGCCGGGACCAGCTTCACCTCGACACCGCTGTGCGAGGCCGTCTCGCCATAGGCCACGGCCTGACGTCGCCCGGTGAAATCCTCGCCATAGCGTTCCGCCATGATGGCCAGGGTCTGGTCCGTCGCCAGCACCGCGCCGTGCCCCGACCGCGCGTGGTCGGAGTGGCCATGGGTCACCACCGCCCTGTCCACCGGACGGACCGGATCGATGTAGAAATCTCCCGGCGGGCAATACAGGCCGGCCGGTGTGGGCCTCAACAGGTCTTCGGGACGGATCATGGTCGGGATATGGGGCTGCGTCGGGACTTGCGAATAGGCGCCCGCCCGATAAGGACGATCTCATGAGCGATACGTTCCTGACCACCCTGATGCCGCAGCTGGCCTCGGGCGCCGCCCACACCCACGCCCTGGGCTTCGTCTACGAGGGCGTGAACGGAGACCGGGTGCGGCTGCGCACCCCTTGGCGGCCCGATCTGGTCGGGGATCCGCAGACCGATGTGTTCGCCGGCGGCCTGGTCACCGCCATGCTCGACCACGTCGGCGGCCTCGCCGTCTGGACCAAACTGGGGCGCTACGAGCCCATTGCGACCCTGGACCTGCGCATCGACTACATGCGGCCCGCCCGGCCGCGCGTCGACCTGCTGTCCGAGGCGCGCTGCTATCGCGCCACCCGAACCATCGGCTTCGTCCGGGCCTGGGCGTTCGAGGATGATCCCGCCGACCCGGTGGCGGCGGCCCAGGCCACCTATGTCATCTCCTCCGACGGAGGACGCGGCGCCGGCGCCAATCTCAGGCCGCGGGAGGAGCGCGCATGACCTTGCTGCTCGACACCATCCCCTACGCCCGGTTCCTGGGCCTGCGCAGCGAGCAGGAAGGCGACGTCCTGACCGTGACCATGCCGTTCGCGGATCATCTGGTCGGCAATCCGATGCTTCCCGCCCTGCACGGGGGGTCTACCGCGGCCCTGCTGGAACTGACCGCAGTGGCCCAGGTCGCCCTGGTCTGGCCGCGACTGCGCCTGCCCCGGCCGATCACGGTGACGACCGCCTATCTCCGGTCGGGAAAACCCAGGGATGTCCATGCCCGCGCCCGCATCTCCCGCGCCGGCCGCCGCGTGGCCCACGTTCTGGCCGAGGCCTGGCAGGAAGACCCGGCCCAGCCGATCGCCAGCCTGACAGCGCACTTCTCGATGGACGAACACGATTCATAATTGAGAAGCCCTGCCGATCCGACGCGCACAGGTCCCGGCATGATCTTCGGCCTGAGGCGCCTGATCGCGACCACCCTCACAGATGGTTAAGGAACTCCTACCAATCTCGCCCCAAGCGTGTTAACGCTACCTTTACCATTGTAACTTTTTGGAAGGGGCTAACATGGATCGGACTGAAGTCGTCGCCAGCATTGCTGGAGATCTCTACGCTACGGAATGCGCGGTTGACGCCGCGATTACCTCGGCCACCACGCTCGTTCAGTCCATGATCGGCGCCCGGACCCTGCTCAAGGCTTCGCCGGTCGCCGGCGCCGTGTCGCAAGCCAAGGCCATCGAGGCCATCGCCGCCCTGTCCGCTGCTCGCGACGCCGTCGTGGCCTGCCACGCCGAACTCGCCAAGGATCACCGTCGCATGGGCTATGGCGTCTACAACGTCGGCCCGATGGACAAGCCCGATGACGACTGGGGCGACCAGTTGCCCCCTCCCCCGCAGGTGGAACAACAGCTCCGCACCAGGCCCGTCCGCGTCGCGTGAATTCGGATTAATGTCGAGGACTCCGGTTTTCGCCTAGCCAGACTTGAAGCATGATCGCCCCCGCGTCCTTCGACGCGGGGGCGATTCCATGTTAGACACCCTTTATTCCCAGATCGGCCTGCTGCCGATGGTGCTGGTCGGCATCTTCGCATTCACCAAGGGCGATGAGCCCGAGCGACTGGCCATGGGGGCCTATCTGCTGGGCTGGATGGCCGGACTGCTGCTCCAGGACGACCAGGGCTTGTACTCCAACTGGCAGCCGGGAATGTTCGCCTTGGATGTCGTCATGCTGCTCGTTCTTGGTGGGCTCGCATGGAAGTTCCATCGCAACTGGCCGATCTGGGCGGCCTCACTACAACTCATCATCGTCATGAGCCACATCGTCACCCTGTTTGACCTGCGGCCCGGCATGTCGGCCTTCTATACGATCCTTAATCTGGCCGGTTACGGCATCCTTATCGCCATCGGGCTGGGCACCTTCTGGGCCTGGCAGGAGCGCCGCGCGGCAGGGCTCGACTAGAGGGCTGGAATAGAGGGCTGGAATAGGTCGATATTCCTAGCTATCCTGTCCGCCGAATCATACGGCGGACCCCATGCCCCTTTCCCATGCCCGACTCTGGGCCACGCTCGACATGCTCGCGCAACGCGCGGGCATCTCCGTCTCCGCCCTCGCCCGGCGCGCGGGCCTGGACGCGACCTCCTTCAACCCCTCCAAACGCTTCGGACCGGGCCAGCCGAGCCGCCCTCGCTGGCCTTCGACCGAGAGCCTGACCAAGGTTCTGGACGTCGTCGGGATGTCGCTGGCGGAGTTCGCCGAACTCGCCGAGGGCGATGATCGGCGCGCGCCGACCATTCCCCTGCTCGGCATGGCCCAGGCGGGGGCGGACGGGTTCTTCGACGACGCAGGCCTGCCGACCGGCGAAGGGTGGGACCAGACCGACCTGCCCCTGCCCCGCCCGTCGCTGTTCAGCCTGCAGATCTCCGGCGACTCCATGGCCCCGCTTTATCGCCAGGGCGACCGGGTTCTGGTCGACCGGGATCGAACCGATGTCCGCAAGGGCGACCGGGTCGTGGTGCGCACCACGACCGGCGAGACCATGGCCAAGGAGGTCACCTCGCTGACGGCCAGATCGGTCACCCTGGCCTCGATCAACCCTGCCTACGAACCCCGCCTCATCCCACGCACGGAGATCGACTGGATCGCACGGATCCTCTGGGTCAGTCAGTAGATCACGCCTCTTTCGTCATCCTCCGCCGCCGGGCGACCGGCGAACCAGGACGTGGGCGAGCGTGACCCCGTCGCGGGCACGGTTGGCCCTGAACAGATCGCCTGCGGCGCTGCGCGTCTTGCCGGAGGATGACGAAAGAAAGGGCCGCCCCTTTCGGGACGGCCCTCACTTCATTCACGCTGTTGGCGCGTCAGCCCTCAGTAAGGCTGGACGTAGTTCGCGTTTACCCAGCCGCCACCGGCGATCTGCACCCACTCACCCTGCGACCCGACGGCCGTGAAGGGCTGGCCCGCCGACAGAGAGCCGGCTTGGCGATAGCTGGTGCCCGGACCCGAGCGAATGCGCAGGTTGGACGAGGCGCGGTACTGGGCGCCGCTGGAGCTGCCCTGGCTGTTGGCGCGGGCGCGTTGCTGGTTGCAGCCGATGTAGGAACCGGCCGCGGCGCCGGCGCCAGCGCCGGCCACGGCCCCGAGGGTCCGCTCGTTGGTGGAAATACGGCTGCCGGCCAGGGCGCCGAGGACGCCGCCGATCACGGCGCCGACCTGTTGGCGACCGCCGGGGGCGTCACAGCTGGTCACGCCGTTGGACTGCTGGGCCTGGGCGGCCATAGGGGCGGCGGAAACGAGCGCGGCCAGGGCGGCGGCGGTCATCAGGCCGGTATTGAGGATCTTCGACATGGCTCTCTCCATTCATCGAGGTTGGTCGATGGAAGCAGAATGCCTGACCCCACATGAAGGCTCCCGGAGCTTCACCGTTATTTTCGGTTCATCCAGTCCCTCCCAAGGGGAGGACCTATCCTGCCAGTTCCCCATTGGCCCCGGCCTCGATCAGCCGGATCGTCTGCGGCAGGCCGTAGATCGCCGCGAACGAGCCGAAGCGCGGCCCCTGCGATGCGCCAAGTAGCACCTCGTACAGCGCACCAAACCAGCCCCGCAGGGGTTCGAACGCGTGCGCCTTGCCCACGGCATAGACCTCGCCCTGGATCAGCTCGCCGTCGGTCGTATCGGCGGGCAGACCCTTCAGCCGCCCGGCCAGGTCCAGCAGCGCCGCCTTTTCCTTGTCGTCGGGCCGCCGGTACGACTTCGTGGGCTTCACGAAGTCCTCATAGTAGTTGAGCGCCCGGTCCATCAGCCCGTCCAGCACGGGCTCGTTTTCCGGCGTCGCGTCCGGCAGATATTTCGCGAAATAGGCCCACAGCTGCGCCTTGGACGACGCATTGGCCACGCCGACGAGGTTCAGCAGCAGGGCGAACGACACCGGCGAGGCGACCTTCGGCGGCGCGCCCGCATGGATCGCCCACACGGCGTTGTCGATCTGCTTGGCCGGCTCCTGCGTCCCGTAGAGGTCGATGGCGCCCAGATAGTCGTCGATCGCGCGGGGGATCACGTTGAAATGCAACGACTTGGCTGATTTCGGCGACTGGAACATGTACCACGACAGGCTCTCGGGCGTGCCGTAGCGCAGCCACTGGTCCATGGTCAGGCCGTTACCCTTGGACTTGGAGATCTTCTTGCCTTCGACGTCGAGGAAGAGCTCGTAGTTGAACCCCTCCGGCGGAACCCCGCCCAGGGCGCGACAGACCTTGGACGACTCGCGCACGCTTTCGATCAGGTCCTTGCCCGACATCTCGTAGTCGACGTCCAGCGCGGTCCAGCGCATGGCCCAGTCCGGCTTCCACTGCAGCTTCACATGACCGCCCGTGACCGGCAGCTCGGTGCGCCCGCCCGCCGGGTCGTCGAAGACGATAGTCCCGTTTTCGACGTTCCGCTCCAGCGTCGGCACCTGCAGCACATGGCCGGTGATCGGGCTGACCGGCAGGAAGGGCGAATAGGTCTCGCGCCGTTCCGGGCCCAGGGTCGGCAGCATGATCGCCTGCACCGCGTCGAACCGCTCCAGCAGCCGCAGCAAAGTCTCGTCGAACCGACCGCTCTTGTAGGTCTCGGTCGAGGACATGAACTCGTAGTCGAAGCCGAACCCGTCGAGGAAGGCCCGCAGACGTGCGTTGTTGTGAGCGCCGAAACTGTCGTGTGTCCCGAACGGATCGCGCACCCGCGTCAGCGACAGATTGAGGTCCTCGCGCAGCATCTCCGGATTGGGCACGCCTTCCGGAACCTTCCGCAGCCCGTCCATGTCGTCGCTGAACGCGATCAGCCGCGTGGTCCAATGATCCCCGGTCAGCGCCCTGAACGCGTTCCGCACCATCGTCGTGCGCGCCACCTCGCCGAACGTGCCCATGTGCGGCAAGCCGGACGGACCATAGCCCGTCTCCAGCACCACGGGCTTCACCAGCGCCTCGAACGTCGCCACGGCCTCGTCCGCCTTGCCGGCGTCGATCAGCCGTTTCGCCGCATCCCGCTCGCTGTCGGACAGGCGCTTCTTCAGCACATGGTCGAGCAGGGCGCGGGCCTGTTCGAACGGCCAGGACCGGGCTTCGCGGGCAAGGGATTCAAGGTTCTGCAGCATGGGCGGGGGTTTGGCCGCTCACGCCCCCATCGTCAACGTCGGGTCAGTAGCCCAGACCGTTGCGGACCTGTTGTTCGCGGCCGTTGGTGAACAGGTCGGCGGCCTTCAGCTTGGCCTCATAGGGGTCCGAAAACCCCCAGGTGCGCGCCAGCACCTGGGCGTCCGAATAGGACAGGCCCGTGTCTTCCCATTCGCAGACATTGCCGTCGTTGCGGCTTTCGCGCAGCACGACCGGCACGTTCGTGCCGATGCCGTTGAGAATCTTCTGGCCGATGATGACCTTGCCGCCGACAGCGTCCTGGCCGTAGAGGGCGCCCACCAGCCTGGCGTCGCAGTAGTTGTAGCGAGACGAGAAGAAGGCGTCGTACTCGCGCTGCTGGGGCATGGCCTGCGCCGGCTGTCCGAACACCACCAGGGCGACGGCGCTGGACATCAGGAGGGCGGCGGACAGGCGGCGGGCGCGATGCGTATTGGTCATGGTCGGTCCCCGAAAAGATCAGCCCTGACTATACGGGTTTCGCATCACGCCGATAGGCGTCGCTTCCTGACGAAGCCTGTCCAGCCAATGCGCTCTGGCGTGTTCGTCGATCGGCGACCGGATCAGCAAATCGACCAGGGTTCCCGGCGTCGCCTCGCCGGGCTCGCGGTCCCGACACCAGCCCAGCATGCCCTCGAACAGTGCCGCGGCCGCCATCAGCGATGCCGTCTCGAGCTGCGCGGGCAGCACCCGCACCTCGACCGTGTGTTTCTCCGGCCGCCCGGTCAGAAGGTTGGTCAGGTTCAGGTCGCAGTATTTGCTCAACCCCACCCCGCCCAACGCCGCCTTCGCCTGCGTCCAGTCCATGGCCCGGAACGCCTCGCTCCCGGTCAACCGGGCCAGCGCCGCCGGCCAGTCGCCTAGCCGCACGCAGCGTGGATTGACTCCGACCAGCCGCTTCAGCGCCTCGCCGTGACGGGTCCAGACCTCGACCAGCCCGGCCATCGCCGACGCCGAACACAGCGGCCCGCCGTCGAAATGGACATGGGTCGCGGCCTCGGACGGAACGGTGAACCCCAACCGGCGCGCATCGGCCAGACACCCCTCCAGCACCGCCTCATGATCCCTCTCGATCGCCGCGGTCACGATCTCGCAGGGACGCTCCCGCTCGCCGGGCAGGGGGGCGTCGATGGCGACCGACCGGCCGCGCTCATCGACCACCCGCACCATCCCGGCCTCATGGCGCTGGGCCGCTGTGCCGAACAGGGCGGCCAGCGGTTCCAGTGTCCCCTCGCCTTGCTCTTCCGGATCGCAGTGCCGCTCGACCAGCCGCAACAGCCGCCCATCGTCGGCCACGATCCGCCGCCACCCGGCCAGCGGCGCCCGTTCCCGGTCCAGATCGCGTTGCAGGGTCAGGTCGTCGACGAAGGACGCGACCCAGACGCCCTGCCCGTCCCGCACCCGGAACCCCGGCGTCAGGTTCTCGAACACCGGCCGTCCCTCGACCGCACTGGGCTCGGACTGGGGGTGGAAGAAACGCTCGACCGTCCCGCCGACCCGCGTCGCCGTTGCCTCCGCCAGATCGCGCCGCGACAGGCCCGGCGGGGCCATCAGCTCGATCTCGAAGCCGGTCTTCCAGTCCAGTGTGACGGCCAAGGCGAGGTCCCCAATCTGATCCAGCCTAGAGCAGGATCGGCTGAGGAGGAATCGCTTCGCGATTCCGCTGATGCCGTGGACCCTGCTCCAGATATGAGCGAGAGCCTGATTCACGCTTTCGACAGAAGCGCGAAGCGCGTCGGTCTCAAACGATCAGGCTCTGGCAGCAAGCGCCCGTCTGTCAGCCCTCGGCTTCAGCCTCGGCGGCATCCGGCCGTGCGACGCCCGGAATGGCGACGCAGCGCTGCTGCGTGCCGCCGCCCGGCGCGGCTTCCACACGCGGCGCGATGGAGCTGACCGTGGTCCCGTCGGGCCCATAGGTGCCCAGGAACTGACACCCGGTCTGCAGGTCCGTCAGCACATAGACGCCCGGCTGATCGGTCGCCGTCTTCGAGAAGGTCGCCCCGACGGCCGCCAGCAGGGCGCCGCCGGGATTGTCGATGGCCTGTTGCACCTGGGCGGTGCGGGTGTTGACGGTCTCGAGTGTCGCCTCGGCCTTGGCGGCCGTGTCCTGAAGGTCCTGCAGGGCGGACGTGTCGCAGGCGGCGACGGTCATGGCCAGGACGGAGGCGGCGAGCAGAATCCGGATTTTCATCGTCTCAGTATGACCGGGCCAACGGCTCGGGTCGCCCGGACACAAGGTCGCCCCCGCACTTGACCCCGCCTCGCCTCCGTGGCCATTCGCGCCGACTATGAAAACCGCCGACTTCGACTTCGACCTGCCCGAGGACCGCATCGCCCTGCGCCCCGCCGAGCCACGCGATTCCGCGCGCCTGCTGGTGGTGAAGGGCGGCGTGCTGGCCGACCACCTCGTCTCCGACCTGCCCGACTTCCTGCGTCCCGGCGACGCCCTGGTCTTCAACGACACCCGCGTCATTTCCGCCCGCCTCTCCGGCGTGCGCCAGCGCCCCAACCCTGTGATCGGGGGCCCGGAAGGCGAGACCCTGACCGTCGAGGTCGAGGCCACCCTGCACCACCGCGACGCCCCCGACGCCTGGTCCGCCTTCATGAAGCCGGGCAAGCGGATCAAGCCCGGCGACCGGGTGCGGTTCGGGGCTCACGGCGACGCCGCCTGCGCCCTCGGTCGTCTCGACGCCACTGTCACCGGCAAGCAGGAAGACGGCCTCGTCGCCCTCAAATTCGACCTTGCCGGCCCCGCACTGGACGAGGCCATCCGCGATGTCGGCGTCATGCCGCTGCCGCCCTATATCGCCGCCAAACGGCCCGAGGACGACCGCGACCGTTCGGACTACCAGACGGTCTTTGCCGCGCACGACGGCTCCGTCGCCGCCCCCACGGCGGGCCTGCATTTCACCCCCGCCCTGCTCGACGCCATTCGCGCGAAGGGCGTCACGACCCACGCCGTCACCCTGCACGTCGGGGCTGGCACCTTCCTGCCGGTCAAGGCGGACGACACGGCCGACCACAGGATGCACTCGGAGTGGGGTGAGGTGTCCCCCGGGACCGCCGACGCCCTCAACGCCGTCCATGCCGCCGGCGGTCGCATCGTCTGCGTCGGCACCACCTCGCTGCGTCTGCTCGAATCCGCGACGACGCCGGAGGGCGTGATCCGGCCCTTCCACGGCGACACGGCCATCTTCATCACGCCGGGCTACCGCTTCCGCGCCGCCGACGTCCTGATGACCAATTTCCACCTGCCGAAGTCGACCCTGTTCATGCTGGTGAGCGCCTTCGCGGGCCTCGAGACCATGAAGGCCGCCTACGCCCACGCCGTGGCCGACGGCTATCGCTTCTATTCCTACGGCGACGGCTCCCTGCTTCACAGAGAGGCATAAAGTCGGGCAACCCTTGACCTGAGATCGCCCCCGGCGTGATCTGCGGCTTCCCCGCCGTCAGTCCCGGATCAGCCCATGTCGCGTCTCGCCGTCTCCGCCTGCCTCGCCGCCCTTCTCATCGCGAGCGCCTCGCCCGGAGCGGCCCAGACGGCGGGACCGACCACCCCCGACATCGGCGGCTTCCCCGACAGCCCCCTGATCCCGGCCCCGACGCAGGAAACCTATCCAGGCGTCATCCGCTACGAGGTCGACGCCACCGACCTGGACCACCGCGTCATCTCCGTGCGCCAGACCATCCCCGTCGCCAGCCGCAGCCTGACCCTGCTCTATCCGAAATACCTGCCGGGCAACCATGCCGACTCCGGTCCGATCCAGCTGTTCGCCGGCCTGACCATCACCGCCAATGGCCAGCGCGTCGAATGGCGCCGCGACGCCGTCGATCCCTACGCCTTCCACATCGACGTGCCCGAGGGCGCGACCGAGATCGTCACCGAGTTCCAGTGGCTGACCCAGGCTGACAACGCCAACTGGCGCGTGGTCATGACCCCGTCGATCGTCAACATGGAGTGGGAAAAGGCCCTGCTCTACCCGGCCGGCTATCGCTCGACCGGGATCACCTTCGCCCCAAGCATCAAGCTGCCCGAGGGCTGGAACTACGGCGTGGCGCTGGAGACCACCTCGTTCGAGAACGGCGTCGCCACCTTCGCCCCCGTCGATCTCTACACCCTGGTCGACAGCCCGATGTTCGCGGGTCAGCACTATCGCCGCATCGACATCGACGCTGACGGCGAGGACGTCCACCTGAACATCGTCGCCGACACCGCCGCCAACCTGGCCCCCACCGACGAACAGATCCAGATCTATACCGACATGGTGACCCAGGCCGACCGCCTGTTCGGCGCGCGCCATTTCGACAAATACGAGTTCCTGCTGGCCCTGACCGACCAGCTGGGCGGTATCGGCCTGGAGCACCATCGCAGCTCCGAGAACACCGCCGGTCCGAACTTCTTCACCAGCTGGGGCGCCTCGGCGGGCAACCGCGCCCTGCTGCCGCACGAATACACCCACTCCTGGAACGGCAAGTTCATGCGGCCGGCCGACGAGCTGACCGCAAACTACAACGTCCCGACCGAGAACAGCCTGCTGTGGGTCTATGAGGGACAGACCGAATACTGGGGCGACGTCCTGTCGGCCCGCGCCGGTCTCCACACCAGGGCCCAGGCCCTGATCGGCCTGGCCGATCGCGCCGCCTTCTACGAGAACCAGCCCGGCCGCGAATGGCGGAACCTGCAGGACACCAACAACCACAACCTTCTGGGCTATCGCATCCCCGGCCAGTGGCCGTCATGGATGCGCGGCACCGGCGACTACTATGACGAAGCCGCCCTGATCTGGCTGGACGCCGACACCCTGATCCGCGAGCTGAGCCGCGACCGCAAGTCGCTCGACGACTTCGCCCGCACCTTCTTCTCGCCGGAGGGCACGGATGGGTCGTGGACCCCGCGCGGCTACACCTTCGCCGACGTGGTCGCCGCCCTGAACGCGGTCCAGCCTTATGACTGGGCAACCTTCCTGCGCACCCGTCTGGACGCCGCCGGCCCCGACGCCCGCGCGCCGCTGGAGGGTCTGGAGCGGGGCGGCTATCGCCTGATCTATGTCGAGGAGCCCAACGCCGACGAGAAGGCCATGTCCTCCAACTGGGGCTCGGACTTCCGCTATTCGCTGGGCTTCAGCCTGGCGGGCCCGACCCAGCGTCTCTCCGCCATTCAGTGGGGCGGGCCGGCGTTCGAGGCCGGCATCGGCGCCGGCTGGGACCTGATCGCCGTCGGCGACCGCGTCGCCACGCCCGAGGTCCTGCGCGAGGCTGTCACCGCCGCCAAAACCAGCGAGGCCCCCATTCGCCTGATCCTGAAAAACGGCCAGCGCATCCGCACGATCGACCTCGTCTTCACGGGCGGCCTCCGCTACCCGCGTCTGGAGCGGATCGAAGGCACGCGCGACCGCATCGGCGACATCATGACCGCGCGGGGGCGGTGACCTGACTTTCCCTCCCCATCCGCAGGAGCCGATGGGGAGGGATCGGGTCTACGATACCTTCAGCAGGCCCAGCATGGCCTCGGCGGCTTCCCGCGACGAGCCGGGATTCTGTCCGGTCACCAGCTTGCCGTCGACCACCACATGGGAGCCCCAGTCCGGCCCTTTGGAGTAGTCGCCGCCGTTGGCGATCAGGACATTTTCGACGAGGAACGGGACAATCCCGGTCAGGCCCACAGCCTCTTCCTCGGTGTTGGTAAAGCCGGTCACCCGGCGCCCATCGACCAGCGGCTTGCCGTCCGGCCCGTTGACGGACTTCAGCACGCCCGGCGCGTGGCAGACGAATCCGGTCGGCTTGTCAGCCTTGGCGAAGGACTCGATCAGGGCGATGGAGTCCCTGTCATTCGCCAGATCCCACAGCGGCCCGTGCCCGCCCGGATAGAAGACGGCATCGAAATCCTCGGCCTTCACCGACGACAGTTCAACCGTGGTCGCCAGCGCCGCCTGCGCGGCCGGATCAGCCTTGAACCGGTGAGTGTCCTCGCTCTGGGCGTCGGGTTCGTCGCTCTTGGGATCCAGTGGCGGCTGGCCGCCCTTGGGCGAGGCCAGCACGATCTCGGCGCCGGCGTCCTTCAGCGCATAGTAGGGTGCCGCGAACTCCTCGAGCCAGAAGCCGGTCTTCTTGCCGGTGTCGCCGAGCTGGTCGTGCGAGGTCAGCACCATCAGGATGTTCATGGCGGTCGGCTCCGGCGGTCAATGAGAATGGACCAGGTCTGATGCTGGTAGTGCCGGAACGCAGAAAAGGCCCGGCGGTTTCCCGCCGGGCCTTCCAAAGATCCTCTCGACCCGAAGGTCGCGACAGTCTTCTTACTTGATCTGCACCTTGGCCCCGGCTTCCGTCAGCTTCTTGGCGACTTCGTCGGCGACTTGCTTGGAGACGTTCTCGACGACGGGCAGCGGAGCGCCTTCGACCAGGTCCTTGGCTTCCTTCAGACCCAGGTCCGAACGCACGCCACGGACTTCCTTGATCACGTTGATCTTCTTGTCGCCGCCGTCCAGCAGCATGACGGTGAACTCGGTCTGCTCTTCGGCGGCTTCAGCCGGAGCAGCGGCAGCGCCGCCGGCAGCGGCGACGGCGACCGGAGCAGCAGCGGAGACGCCCCACTTTTCTTCAAGCAGCTTGGACAGTTCAGCGGCTTCGAGGACGGTCAGCTTGGACAGGTCGTCGACGATCTTGGACAGGTCGGTCATGGTCAGTTTTCCTTCGGAGGATGGGGTTCAGTAGAGGTTTGCAGAGATGGAAGAGGGTTCGCTTACGCGGCGTCCTTGGTGGCGTACGCGTTGAACACGCGGGCCAGTTGGGCGGCGGGGGCTTGAACGACGCCGGCGATACGGGTCGCAGGCGTGTTGAGCAGGCCCAGGAACGAAGCGCGGATCTGATCCAGCGATGGCAGTTTGGAGAGAATCTCCACGCCCTTCGCGTCCAGAATCTTGTCACCCATGAAGCCGCCCAGGACGACGAACTTGTCGTTGCCCTTGGCGTATTCGGCAGTGACCTTGGCGGCGGTCACGGCGTCGGGTGCGTAGGCGATGGCCACCGGACCCTTGAACAGGGCGTGATGGTCGGAACCTTCAGCGGCTTCGAGAGCCTTCAGCGCCAGGCGGTTCTTGACCACCTTGAACGCTCCGCCCGCGGTGCGCAGACGGCCCCGCAGGTCTTCCATTTCCGCAACGGTCAGACCCAGGTTGTGGGTCACGACCACGGCGCCGGCGTCGCTGAAAACGCCCTTCAGCGTTTCGATCGACTCGGCCTTTTGTGCGCGGTCCATTGCGGTCTCCAGTCTTGAGGTTCGACGCCGGGCTTATTCCCGACGGCGAGAGGCCAAAGCCCAATGCGTCACCGCATTGCGTTCTGGCCGGTAGCGATGTCCGAAAGGATGCTCTGACGGGGTTCCGTCCCGGAAACCGGGCCGACCGTTCGTCGTCTGCGTCGCTATCTCCCCACGGCGTCAGAGGGCTCTCTGACATTTATGGCCTGGGTGACCCCCAGACCCCGAAGTTCTCGGACAGGACCGGGAAAGGCAGAACCCATCCCGGGAAGCGGCGCTCTTAGCGAACCCCGCTCGAAAAGGCAACGGGCGACGATCCGAAGATCGCCGCCCGTGCCCCGATAGTCCCTGATCAGGCGGTCAGCGAGGCCGGATCGATCTTCACGCCCGGACCCATGGTCGAGGACAGGGTGATGCGCTTGACGTAGGTCCCCTTGGCGCCGGCCGGCTTGGCGCGTTGCAGCGCGTCCACATAGGCCTTCACGTTGGCTTCGAGGGCTTCCTGGGTGAAGGAGGCCTTGCCGATGCCGCCATGGGCGATGCCGGCCTTCTCGACGCGGAACTCGACCGCGCCGCCCTTGGCGTCCTTGACGGCCTGGGCGACGTTCGGGGTCACGGTGCCGACCTTGGGGTTCGGCATCAGGCCGCGCGGGCCCAGCACCTTACCTAGACGACCGACCAGGGCCATCATGTCCGGGGACGCGATGACGCGGTCGAAGTCCATGAAGCCGCCGTTGATCTTCTCGTACAGATCCTCGGCGCCGACGTGTTCGGCTCCAGCGGCGCGGGCCTCATCGGCCTTGGCGTCCTTGGCGAACACGGCCACGCGAACGTCGCGGCCCGTGCCGGACGGCAGGTTCACGACGCCACGGACCTGCTGGTCGGCGTGACGGGGATCAACGCCCAGGTTGACGGCGATCTCGATCGACTCGTCGAACTTGGCGGTGGCGTGTTCCTTGACGGTCTTGATGGCGTCCGAGAACGGCATCAGGGCTTCACGGTCGACGGTCCACGCCTTGATGCGCTTGGCTTGGTTGCTCATGTTCAGCGCTCCACGATGTTGAGGCCGATGGCCTTGGCGGAACCTTCGATGATGCGCGCGGCGGCATCCAGATCGTTGGCGTTGAGGTCCTTCATCTTCTTCTCGGCGATCTCGCGCAGCTGGGTGCGGGTGATCGAACCGACCGTCTCGCGGCCCGTCAGCTTGGAGCCCGAGGTGATGCCCACGGCCTGCTTGATGTAGTGGGTGGCCGGCGGGGTCTTGGTGACGAAGGTGAAGCTCTTGTCCTGATAGACCGTGATCACGGTCGGCAGGGGCGTGCCTTTGACTTCCTTCTCGGTGCGCGCGTTGAACTCCTTGACGAAGCCCATGATGTTCACGCCGCGTTGACCCAGAGCGGGCCCGATCGGGGGGGAAGGCGTGGCCGAACCGGCAGGCACCTGCAGCTTGATATAGCCCAGAATCTTCTTGGCCATTGGTCTCTCCTGTGAATGACCCCGAAGCTAATCGGGGCCGGTGAGCCGTGGTCGGGCATGGCTGCCTCCCACGGATTTATCCTTTGCCCTTGGGCGAAGGAAGCGCGCGTGTAGCAGAGGCGGGTGAAGGAGGCAATGCACCCGTCTCCCTCCCCTTGCGGGGGAGGGTGGCTGAGCGAAGCGAAGCCGGGTGGGGGCGACCGAGCGATCCAGACACCGCACAGCGAAAAGGCGGCCCGTCGCCGAACCGCCCCCACCCGGTCGCCAAGGCGACCTGCCCTCCCCCGAGGGGAGGGAGAATTCGTGCGCTTACGCCGCGTTCTTCTCGACCTGGCTGTATTCCAGATCCACCGGCGTCGGCCGGCCGAAGATCGACACGGCGACGCGCAGGCGGGCGGCGTCCTCGTCGACGCTCTCCACCTGACCGTCGAAGCTGGCGAACGGGCCGTCGATGACCTTGACGGTCTCGCCGATGTCGAAACGGATCGTGGGCTTGGGTCGTTCGACGCCTTCCTCCACCTGACCGATGATGGCCTGGACCTCACGTTCCGAGACCGGCAGCGGCTTGGTGCCGCCCGCCGCGCCGAGGAAGCCCGTGACCTTGGGCGTGTCCTTGACCAGGTGATAGGCGTCGTCGGTCAGTTCCATCTTCACCAGCACATAGCCGGGGAAGAATTTGCGCTCGGAGTTGACCTTGCGGCCCCGGCGGATCTCGACGACGTCCTCGGTCGGCACCAGAATTTCGGAGAAACACTCCACGAGGCCGCGCTGCTTGGCCTGGTCGCGGATGTGCTGGGCGACCTTCTTCTCGAAGTTCGAATAGGCGTGGACGATGTACCACTTGTGGCGCGGGTTCGAGGCCGGCTTGGTTTCGGGCGCTGCATCCGTCATGGGCGCGTCTCCTTCTTTTTCTTTATTGGCCGAGGGCGAGGATGTAGCGCGAGGCGAAGCCCAGGCCCGTATCCACGATCCAGAAGAAGGCCGCCGCCAGCAGCACCATGATGAAGACCATCACCGAGGTGATCCAGGTCTCCTTGCGGCTGGGCCACACGATCTTGCGGGCTTCGGCGCGGACCTGGCTGGCGAACTGGGCCGGCGAGGTGCGCGGCTTGGCCACGGGCGCATCGACGGTGACCGTCGAGGCGGAGGCCGAAGCGCCGGCCATCTGCGGCTTGGCGCCGGCGGCAGGGTTGCCGGTGCGGCGTCCGCCGGGAAACTTGGACTTGGCCATGGGCTCTCGGGGTCTCTTCGTAAACGCTTGATCCTGTCCCCGCAGATGGGGATGCCCAGTCTGCGGGAACAGGGGGAAGTGGCAGGAGCTGGGGGATTCGAACCCACGACCCCCGGTTTTGGAGACCGGTGCTCTACCAGCTGAGCTAAGCTCCTAGACAATACAGAAGCGCGCCGTGGGAGAACCCAACGGCGCGTCTGCTCGCCAGACCGGGGGCTATGCCTGACGCGGCGGGGCATTTCAAGGCTAATCCTCCCCCATTGGGGGCGGTGAGGCGGCGCGCTTGCGCCGTGACGGAGGGGCCCGCCGCAAATTCGGTGTCTGGAGCCAGCCTCCTCCACCACTTCGTGGTCCCCCTCCCCCAATGGGGAGGATTCTAGTGATCCAGGTGGGCGGCGACCGCGTCGGCCTCGTCTTGCCGCTTCACGACCTGTTTGAACATCAGCTTGTCGATGCGGCGGTCGTCCATCTCGATGACCTCGACCTCGAACCGGCCGAGTTGAAGCGTCTCGCCCTCGTCCGGCACGCGCGACAGATGATGCAGCACAAGGCCGGCCACGGTGTGGAATCCGTCCTGGTCGCCGAAATCCTCGCCCAGCACGTCGGCCAACTCCTCCAGGTCGGTCTGGCCGTCCACCAGCCAGGTGCCGTCCTCGCGCTGGTGAATCCAGGCCTCCTGGTCATCGTGACCTTCATCGAAGTCGCCTGCGATCATTTCCAGCAGGTCCGTCGCCGTCACCACGCCCTCGAAGGCGCCGTACTCGTCGACGAGGAAGGCCATGTGGACCTTGGACGACTTCATGATCTCCAGCGCCTTCAGCACCGAGGTCGATTGCGGGATGAAGGCCGGGGTCTGAACGTGCTTCTCGATGTTGAACTCGCCGTTGGTCAGAAGGCTGTCCAGCAGGTCCTTCTTGTGGACAACGCCCAACGGATTATCGACGTCGTTCTCGCGCGCCACGACGATGCGGGAATAGGGGCATTTGCGAACCTCCTCGCGCAGCTCCTTTTCGGTGTCGTCAAGGGCGACCCAGAACACGTCATGACGCGGCGTCATGGCCACGCGGATCGGGCGATCGCCCAGCGTCAGGATCTCCTCGATCATCGTCTGTTCTTCGGGCTCGATCAGACCGGCCGAGGTGCCCTCGGCGATCATGGTTTCAACCTCTTCCTGGGTGACGTCGGAGCCGTCTCGGTCCTTGACCCCCATGATCTTGAGAATGCCCGAGGTCGAGGCGGTCAGCAGCACCACGAAAGGGTGCAAGACGATGGCCACGGTCGAGATCGGCGCGGCCATCTTGGCCGCGATCGTCTCCGGGAAGATCAGCGCCAGCCGCTTGGGCACCAGCTCGCCGACGATCAGCGAGACGTAGGTGATGCAGATGACCACCAGCAGGGTGGAGAAGATCTCGGTAGAAGCCGCCAGCGCCGGAAAGGTCGTTTCCAGGATCAGGTTCAGCTCGCCCGCAATCGCCGCCTGACCGAAGGCGCCTGCCAGGATGCCGATCAGGGTGATGCCGACCTGGACTGCCGACAGGAAATGGGTTGGGTTTTCGGACAGCTTCAGCGCGGCCCGGGCGCCCCGGTCCCCGCGTTCGGCGCGGCTTTGCAGCTTGGATCGGCGGGATGAGACGACCGCCAGCTCAGTCATGGCGAATAGGCCGTTGAGCACCACAAGGAGCAGAACGACGACAATGGCGATAAGTAACATCTAGGGGGGGAAGAACCGGCGCGGCGCGACAGTCGGCGTCCGCTGTTTCAGCTTAGCGGAATTGGACCGGTTTCGCCACGATTTCCTTGAACGGAGAGATCAACGGGTTCGGCCGGCCTCGATCGAGCCATAGGCGCCCGACTGGCCCCCCTCGACAGTCGCGCACGCGGAGACACCGATCAGGGTGCCGATGAACAGGCCGATCCGAAGTGCGCGTCGCATATGGTTACCAAAATCCTAACGTCCGAACCGAACGTAGGCCTTGGTTCGAGGTTGCACGCAAGCCCCCGCCCCCGCCGGTTGTGCGGAACGGTAAACAGGCCTGCGGGTTGGCTAACTCCAGTCCGCCCGAGAGTTGATTCATGATCCGTCGTTCCTTCGCCGTCGCCCTCCTCGCCTCCGTGTCCCTGGCCGCGTGCGGTGCGCCCGAGCCGGAGAGCCCGGCCACAGCAGCGCCGACCGCGCCTACGGCTGCCGGCGCGACCGGTCCCCTTTCCGCCCAGAGCATCGAAACGGCCGTCTGGCAGGCGTCGTCTTCGGTTCCCGCCGCCCCCGCGACGCCGTCGCCGCAAGCCACCGCGCCCGGCGCCGACCCGTCCGGCCCCGCTACGTCCACCCCGCCCCGCCCTGAGGTCATCCGCGCCCAGATCCTCCTCGACCGCGCCCGCTTCTCGCCCGGCGCCATTGACGGCCTCGGCGGCGAGAACACGCGTCAGGCCATCGCCGCCTTCGAGCAGGCCAACGGCCTGCCCTCCGACGGCGAGCTGGACGCCCAGGTCTTCGCCAGACTGACGCAGGCTTCCGCACCCGTCATGACGCGATACGCCATCACCGCCGCCGACGTCGCCGGGCCGTTCCGTCCCGTGCCCACGTCGCTGGAGGACCAGGCGGCCTTGCCCGCTCTGAACTACGCCAGCGCCTTCGAGGGTCTCGCCGAGAAATTCCACGTCACAGAGGCCCTGCTGTCGGCCCTCAACCCGGACGCCAATTTCGAACAGGTGGGCGCGATCCTCATCGTCCCCGTCGTCTCGGACCAAGCCCTGCCCGCCGTCACCCGTATCGTGGTCGACAAGGGCGACAGCGCTCTGCGGGCCTATGGCGCCGACGGAACCCTGCTGGCCTTCTACCCCGCCACCATCGGCTCCAGCGCCAGACCCGCTCCGTCCGGGCGGCTCACTGTCGTCGGCGTCGCCAACGAGCCGGACTACACCTACGACCCGGAGCGGGTCAGCTATGACCGGGGCGACCGCAAGCTGGTGGTCCCCGCCGGTCCCAACAATCCGGTGGGCTCGGTCTGGATCGAACTGTCCCGCGACACCTATGGCATCCACGGCACGCCCGAGCCGTCGCAGATCGCCAAGACCGCCTCCAGCGGCTGCGTCCGCCTGACCAACTGGAGCGCCGAACAACTGGCCGCCGCGGTCAAGCCGGGCGTCGAGGTGATCTTCAGCTAGGCTCGACCGCGCCCAGCGCCGTCCCGCCCCAGAAGCCGCAGTGATGCCGGTCGTGGAAGCTGGCGTCGACGCGATCGCCTTCGGGATGGAAGACCACGATCGGTCCACCGCCGTCGTTGACGCGCGGCCAGTCCTGCTCGAAGGCCGGATCGTGCCCGAACCCGGCCCACAGCCGCATCATCCTGTCCGACAACGCCCGCTGCTCCGATGTCCATCGGCCCGTGTCGGCGAACAGCCAGCTCGTCCCGAACACATAGGCCAGTTCCGAGGCGTGATAGGCCCCCATGTCCAGGCCGCTGATCCAGTCGGGCAGCAGGAACGGCGCCTCGGCATCGGCGAACTCATACCCATGCACCGGGACATGCCGCGCCAGCAGCCGCCTCAAGGCCTCGGCCGGGCACGAGAACCGGCTGTCGGTGAAGCTTTGAGCGATGGCGACCGCCGGACCGTCCGCACCCACCGGGTACCGCTCCAGCGCCCTCTCCCCGTCGGAGCCGTACAGCCAGACCGTCTCCTTCTGATAGCGGTCCATGTCCTTGACCTCGACGGCAAACAGCCGGCCCTCGTCGGTGTTCGTGCCCACGATCACCGGGACCCGGGTGAACCGGCCGCTGGCGAAGGCGTCTGGCGGACTGATCGGCACGGTCGCGTCCGTATGCACTGGACCCCACGAGCCCGGTCCATTGATCCCGGATCGCAACGAGGGCGCCCGCGCGAGCCGCCAGGCGGGCAGCGCTCTCAGGCAGGCCACCTGTCCCTGCTCCGTGCAGCCAAGGGCCTCCGCGAACGGCGGCCCACCCGGCGCCTGGTCCTTGGCGGCGTTCAGCGACTGTGGCTCCAGGCACGGCCCGCTCTGCAGGATGACCCGGTGGAACAGCCCCTCCGACCCTGGCGAGGCCATCAGATAACAGGCGCTCCATGCCCCCGAACTCTCGGCGAACAGGGTCACGTCGCCCGGATCGCCGCCGAACGCCCCGATGTTCTCATGCACCCAGCGCAGCGCCGCCTGCTGATCCATCAGGCCCCAGTTGCCCCCCAGATTCCGGGCGCCGCCTTCGCCATCGGCATCGAAGCCGGGATGCGCCAGCCAGCCGAGCGCGCCCAGCCGGAAGTTGACCGTGACCACGACCCGTTCCTGTTCGGCCGCCAGCCGCGACGGATCGTAGTTGGCCCCCGATCCGATCGTGAAGGCCCCCCCGTGCAGCCAGACCATCACCGGCAGCGGCCTTGAATGATTGTCATCCCGGACCTGATCCGGGACGGGCCCGTACACATTCACGAACAGACAGTCCTCGGAACCGACGACCAGCCCGCCGCCGCCGCCGAGGATGGCCTTCCTCCCCAGGGCCTGAACGCAGTCGGACCCCAGCCGCGTCGCATCCCTGACCCCGTCCCACGGCTCCGGCGGTCGCGGTGCTCGCCAGCGCAGATCGCCGACCGGTGCCTTTGCGTAGGGCACGCCAAGGAAGGCCCGGACCCCCGCCCCCTCGACGCCGCGCACCACCCCCGCCTCCGTCCGCGCCTCGACGAACGATCTGTCCGACGCGAACCGGACCTGATCGACCCCTCCCGGGTGTGTGACCACACAGCCGCCCAGGGCGAGCGCCATCACGGCGATCGCCGCCTGCCAGAACCCGAATCTCGTCATTCAGTCAGGCGGCCTCAGTAGTAGCCGTAGCTCCCACGCCTCGGCACGCGATCATAGCCATAGCGGCCGTCTCGATTATAGCCTCCGAAGCCGTAGCCGCAGGGATCGTCCCGCTCCGACAGCTGGTTGGCGAGCAGACCGCCGGCCAGCGCCCCGATCGCCGCGCCCCGCTCCCGGTCCTGCTCGCCCGCGATGGCCGCCCCGGCCAGAGCGCCCAGAGCCGCGCCGCTGGCGGTCGCATATCGCCTGTTATCTTGATAGTCCCGCTCGCAGGCAGAGGCGTAGTTGCCTGTGGTGGCGCAGGCGCCGGTCAACATCGTCACGGCCGACACGGCGGCCAGGGTCCAGATCGTTTTCATCGAGGGCTCCTTGAGGAAACACTCGTTCGCCAACGCCGGGGGGCAACGGGGTGTTCCGCCTTCCTTCGTCATCCTCCGGCGAAGCGAAGCGGAGACCGTGGGACCCAGCGGCGCCGAAGGCGATCTGTTCAGGCAGGGTCTCGGCCGCAGGTGTCCGCGACAGGTTCGCGCTCTCGCGCGCCGCTGGGTCCCCCGGTCTGCGGCGCTGCGCGCCTTGCCGGAGGATGACGAAAGAAAGAAAAAGGCCCCGGATTGCTCCGGGGCCTCGTTCAGTTAGTCCGTTCGGACCGTCGTGTTGACTACTCGAGGATCTTGGCGACGACGCCGGCGCCGACGGTGCGGCCGCCTTCACGGATGGCGAAGCGCAGGCCCTGGTCCATGGCGATCGGGGTGATCAGTTCGACGTTCAGCTCGGCGT
>NZ_JAFCWC010000013.1:0-69295 GCF_049897365.1 Brevundimonas sp. DC300-4 | reverse complement strand
TCAACCGCTTCGTCGTCGATCACAATCAGCAGCCCAAACCCTTCGTCTGGACCGCCGATCCAGACAAAATCATCGCCGCCGCTAACCGCGGGCACCAAGTGATGGAATCAATCCACTAGAGAATATTGGCGAGTTGTTTGCGCATCCCGCCACGTCGGTTTATTTGACGTTTTGACTATCGGCTAAGACGCAAAGAGACTAGACAGCGTAATACGCTCCCGCTTGTGTCAATTTTCGACAGACGGCTATGGAGCAATAAGCCTATCAGCCGACATGGCTATGAGTTCGCGTGGGAATATCCTGATCGGTGGCTTGAGCGTCGACGATCGCGACCAAGTCACCGCCGTTGCTACTGATTTCGACTTTCGATTGGGCCATGTTTTCATGGAGCCGTCAGATGTTGTCGACACTATCTATTTCGTCGACGAAGGCATCGTGTCCGCCGTCGCCCTGATGCACGACGGGCGCAGCGTCGAGGACTATATGGTCGGCCGGGAAGGCATCATCGGCTCCACGGCCTGGCAAATCCCAGCCAAGACTGCGGTTCGCTATGTCGCCCAGATGGCCGGAAAGTCTCGCAAGGTCGAGGCGCGGCGAATGCGTGAACTGGCCACGAGAAGTCACAGCCTGCGGGTCGTCATGGCCACCTATGACGCCGCCTTGCAAAGGGAACTGGAGCAATCCACCGCCTGCAACGCCATCCATACGTTAGAGCGGCGCTTCTCCAAATGGCTGCTGAGGGCCCATGACAGGGCCGATGACGCGGTGTTGCACATGACGCAGGAGTTCCTGGCCAACATGCTGGGTTCGCAACGCACGACGGTGAACGAGGCGGCGCAGAACCTGATGCGCCGCGGTGCGATCACCTTTACACGAGGCCGGGTGACGGTGCTGAACCGGCAGATTCTCGAGGCCTCGGCCTGTGAATGCTACGGCGAGACCCGGGGGACCGCCGACGGGATTTCACGCGTCGACGGATGAAGCGCTCTGCAAGCGTGACAGCCGCATGAATGATTGTCGGCCGGGCCTTTGCAATCGCTGAGATATGAGCGGCTTTCTTGCTGAGAGCATGCCCATGCTCCGCTGCCTCTTATGGCTCCACGATGGTCCCGAAATACCGCCGATCGTCAAAGACGTCGATGCGGTGGGCGACCGCGAGGCCAGGGATCTGGCGCAGATGCGGCTGCGGCTGGCACGGGACTATTCCTGCCCCCGGATCTGTCGCGGGACTACAAGATCGCAGAGCTGAAACGCGACAGCGCCCCGAACCGAGGCGTCAGGCCTTGCCGGAACCGTCGCTGTTCGTGGAGGCGTCGTCCGCAACGTCAGTCGAACGACGGCGGGGACCCTTGTAGCTTGCGACACTCGAGGTCCGCCGACGGTCCGGGCCAAAGTAGTCGTCGGTCTTCACATAGGGGCGCGGACGCATGATGACGGCCTGGATGCGGTCGAACACGGCTTTGGCGGTGATCGGCTTGACCACGAACTCGGTGACCCCGGCGTCGCGTGCCTCACAGACGCGGTGTTTTTCCGAATGGCCGGTCATCATGATGATCGGCAGATAGGGGTTGGCGCTGTCGGGGCTGTTGCGGACCAGGCGGGTGAACTCCACCCCGTCCAGCGGGAACATATTAAAGTCGACGATCGCCAGATCGACCGGGTAATCGCGCAGGGCTTCGAGCGCCATGGCGCCGTCGGACACCTCGCGGATGTTGCGGATCCCGGCGGACTGCAGAATGGCGGACGTGATGGCTCGCATGTGCTGGTTGTCGTCGACCAGCAGGATGTTGAGGGACTGAAGGGCGGACATTTGGTGATCGGGCCGAGGCCGCCCCCACGGCGGTCTGATCGTCGATTCTACGGGCAAAGATCAGCCAGGTCCACGCGGAACGAAAGCCTGGCCGTCACTGTAAGCGGTTTCCGGAGCCGATTCGCCGATCATCAGAGACGGATCGCAGTTCCGATCACGCCATTTCATGCGCCAGCACAGATGTGGCCCAGTGGCGCGGCCCGTCATTCCGACCCGTCCGATGACGTCGCCCCGGGTGATTCGCTGGTTCGGCAGGACGTCGATGCGCGACTGGTGCAGGTAGGCGGTGATCAGGCCCTGACCGTGGTCGATCAGGGTCAGGCCGCCTTCGAAATGCATGCCGGCGCGGGCGAAGGTGACGACGCCGTTCGCCGGCGCCCGGATCGGAGAACCGGCGGGTGCGGCCAGGTCTATGCCGTAGTGAGGCCGGGCGGGCGTGCCGTTCAGAACGCGCTGGGAACCCCACAGGCTGGTCACCCGATAACTGTCGAGCGGCCAGGTGAAGCCGGAACGGAAGTCGTCGGCGTCAGCGCGGCTGGCGAAGCCCTCGGTCTTCAGCACGATCTCTTCCTGGATCCGGGCGAGCAGCATCGGGTCCGACGGCTCGACCGTCGACGGGGGCAGGCCGTTGATGCGGGTTGAGGGGAAGGTCCCGGGCGCGATGGACAGGGTGCGGCGGGCGACGCGGCCTTGGCCGCGCACCTCCAACTGGGCCGACGGCGGGGCGTCCCGGTCGAAGCCGACGATGAACAGGCCAGCCGCGGAAGCGGTGGTCAGGGCTTCTCCGTCAATGAAGACCATGGCCCGCGGCTCTGCCCGCCCCATGGCGAACCCGCCCTGGACGAAACGGCCGTTCAGGGCGAGACCATCGGACGGATCCGCGAAGGCTGGGCCGGAGAGGGTGGCGGCGCCGGCGCCCAGGATCAGGCCGCGCCGCGAAGGCGTCACTGATCGACCATCCGGGACAGGGCTTCGGCCGGACTGAAATAGGGTTCCTGATGCTCGACGGACCAGTAGCGCAGGATCTCGAGCGGGATCGGCCGTCCGGAGACGGCGCACAGGACGAAGGGGCCGGGCTTGAGCACGGCGAACTCGCCGTCGCCGTAGTGGAGGGTCGCGGGGGAGGGGACGGAGGTCATGGCGACAGGATAGCGGGAGATCCGTCCGTCGTCTCCTCCCCGTCGCGTAGCGAAGGGCCGGTGGATCCGTAGCCAAGCGGAGGACGCGGAGGGGCTTGGCGACATCCAGAAGCCGTCCGTCTGCTCGCAAAGAGCTCGCATCCACCGCCTGATTCGCCAGGGAGCGAACCGGGAGGAGACTGTCGTCAGAAGAGGTCGCCCTGGCTCGCCGGGGCCGCTTTCGCCTTCGGAACCAGCTTCGCCCTCACCGCGCCGTCGCCCTCGATATGCGCCCCCTTGGAGCCATCGGGGAAGACCAGCGTCACGGCCTGCCCCGGTGACAGGGCGGCGGCGGACGAGACCATCGCGCCGGTCTCGTCGTCGACGCGCGCAAAGCCGGGTTTGGGGCGCTTGGGGTCGAGGCTGGCCAGGGCGCGGGCGAGGGCGGCGAGGCGGGTCTCGGCGCGCTCGATTGCCTGCGGTCGGACGCGCTCAAGGCGTGACGCCAGGTTCTGCGTACCAAGCTCGCGACGCTTCTGCCGGTTGACGATCGCCTCTGGGTTCAATCGACCCGAGACAAGCAGCAGGCGACGTTCATGGTCGGAGGTGTTGGCGCGTAGCCCTGAAATCAGACGAGCGCCTTGCCCCTCAAGCCGTGCCTCCCGTTGCTCGATAGCGCGTTTCAGAATGGCCGGCGCGAAACGGCTGCCGATCGCGACAAGGCGGCGGTGATGCAGTTCGGTGTTGCGGCCGAGGCCCGAGGCGAGACGGCTGGAGGCGTGGTCGAGACGCTGCTGGGCCAGGGCCACGAGCTCTTCCGGCCGGGCGGGCAGGCCGCGCGCCACTGAGCGCAGGCGAATTCGGCGGTCCTCCAGCAGCCGGGCGCCGGAACGATCCAGACGGCGCTCCAGATCGGTGACGAAGGCGCGCAGGTCGGCCAGCACCGGCGTGGCCAGTTCGGCGGCGCCTGTCGGGGTCGGGGCGCGACGATCCGAGACGAAGTCGATGAGGGTGGTGTCCGTCTCGTGCCCCACGGCCGAGATGATCGGGATGGTCGCCGCCGCCACGATGCGCGCCAGGCCTTCGTCGTTGAAGCACCACAGATCCTCGACCGAGCCGCCGCCGCGCGCCACGATCAGCAGATCGGGGCGGGAGATGAGGCCGTCCCTGGTCATGGCGTCGAAGCCGCGAATGGCGTTCCCGACCTGGCCACAGGCGGCGTCGCCCTGGACCACGACTGGCCACACGATGACCCGACAGGGCCAGCGCTCGGCGATCCGGTGCAGGATATCTCGAATGACGGCGCCGGTCGGGCTGGTGATAACGCCGATCGTGCGAGGATAGAGGGGGATGGGCTTCTTGCGGGCCGGATCGAACAGGCCCTCGCCCGACAGTTTGACCTTCAGGCGTTCGAGTTGGGCCAGGAGGGCGCCGGCGCCGGCCGCCTCCATCGATTCGATGACGATCTGGTATGAGGACCGCGCCGGGTAGGAGGTGATCTTGCCGGTGACGATGACCTCGAGGCCCGTCTCAGGCTGGACGCCGAGGCCGCGCGCAGAGCCTTTCCAGACCACGCCGTCGATGGCCGACTTGTCGTCCTTCAGCGTCAGATAGATGTGGCCGGAGGCGTGGCGATTGACCTTGGACACTTCGCCTCGCAGCCGGACGTGGCCGAACCGGTCCTCCAGCGTGCGCTTCAGGGCGAAGGACAGCTCGGAAATCGACAGGGGCGGATTGTTGTCGCCCACGCCCTGGCTTTGGGCGGCGGCCGGCTCGGCGTCGGCGGGGCCTGCGAAGACGTAGTCGTCGGTCATGAGGCGACTGTAGCGTCGCCGAGGGGCTGCGGAAACCGCTGCATTCGGCCTATATCGAGGGATGAACGATCAGGATCGCATTCCCCCTCGGGACGAGGAGAACCCGAACGAGCGAGAGCTTTCGCGCCGCAGCGGCGACTCGGCGGTCGGCGTCTGGGTGATCCTGGTGTTGATCTTCATGCTCGCCGCCGTGGTCTATGTGGTTTCCGCCCTGCTCTGACAGTCTGCGGCCTTGACCAGAGGGGCCCGCGCGGCCATTCCGCGCGGATGGATATCCTGCTGGTCGGATCGGGAGGGCGCGAGCACGCCCTGGCCTGGAAAATGCGGCAATCGCCGCTGGTCGACCGCCTGTTTTGCGCGCCCGGAAATCCCGGCATCGGCAAGGTCGCCGAATGCGTGCCGGACATCCGCGCCGACGATGCCGAGGGCCTGGCCCGGCTGGCGCGTGAGCTGAAGGTCGGCCTTGTGGTCGTCGGGCCGGAAGTCGCCCTCGCGGCCGGTCTTGCGGACCTGCTGAACGCCGCCGGCATCCCCTGCTTCGGACCCAGCGCCAAGGCGGCGCAGCTGGAGACGTCCAAGGCCTTCTCCAAGGCCTTCCTGGAGCGGCACGAGATCCCGACGGCGCACTACGGCGTCTATGACCGGGTCAAGGACGCCAAGGCTGCGTTGTCGGTGTTCAAACCCCCCTATGTCATCAAGGCGGACGGCCTGGCGGCGGGCAAGGGGGTGGCGATCAGCCCCGACCGCCGCGATGCCGAGGCCGAGATCGAGCGGATGCTGGGCGGGCGATTCGGTTCGGCCGGTTCGCGCGTCGTGATCGAGGAGTTCATGGAGGGCGAGGAGGGATCCCTGTTCGCCCTGTGCGACGGCAAACGCGCCGTCCTGTTCGGCGGGGCCCAGGATCACAAGCGGGCCTTCGACGGGGATCTGGGGCCCAACACGGGCGGCATGGGCGCCTATTCGCCGGCGCCGGTGTTCGACGAGGCGATGGTGATGACCGCCGACCGCCGGATCGTACAGCCGACGCTGAAGGCCATGTCTGCCGAGGGCGCGCCCTATAAGGGCGTGCTCTACGTCGGGCTGATGTCGACCGATGAAGGTCCCAAGGTTGTTGAGTTCAACGCCCGCTTCGGCGACCCGGAATGCCAGGTCCTGATGATGCGGATGGCGGGGGACATCGTCCCCTATCTGCTGGCCTGCGCGCGCGGGGACGTGTCGCGCCTGCCGCAGCCGGAGTTCAAGCCGCAGACGGTGATCTGCGTGGTCATGGCGGCCAAGGGTTACCCCGACAGTCCTCTGGAAGGCTCGATCATCCGGGGCGCCGAGCAGGACTTCGGCCCGCACGTGCAGGTCTTCCACGCGGGCACCCTGCGGCGCGAGGACGGCACCCTGGTCGCGTCCGGCGGGCGCGTCCTGAGCGTCTGCGCCGAGGGCGACGACATCGCCGAGGCCCGCGAGCGGGCCTATGCTGCGGTGCGCACGATCGACTGGCCGGGCGGGTTCTGCAGGACTGACATCGGCTGGCGTGCTCTGGAGCGCGAGTAGCCTCTAGGCGTAGGCGAACAGCAGGCGGCCCTCGCCCATGCGCTCGCGGAGCATCGGCAGGTCGGTGTGGGCGGTGGAGAAGCAGCCGTAGCTGCGGCCCAGCTTGCCTTCGCGGGCCAGGAATTCCGGATCCGCATAGTCGGCGCCGTGAACGATGATGGCGCGGTCGCGGGCCATGTTGTTCGAATACTCAAGCCCGTCGAGCAGGACGTTTGGGCCTTGCTGGGCGCCCCAACCCGCGCCGGCGGTGGCGTAGGCGCCGACCGAGGACATGTAGCTTTCCGGGGTGTTGGAGAAGGTCCGGGCGAAGCCGGAGTGCTCCGGGTCCGAGCCGCGGCCGTGGCAGGTGCGGAAGGCGGTGACGCGGCCGCCGATCAGATCGACCTCGAACATGCGAGCGTCGCCGGAAAATTTCTGGAAATCGACCAGATACATGCGGTCGCGCAGGGTGATCCGGTGGCTGTGCACGTCCAGGGCGGCCATGGCCCGGCTCATCAACTCGGGGCGGACCAGACGACCGGGATCCAGCGGCGGCGGGGTGATTTGCGGAATAGGCGGGAGGGGCGGCAGCGGAGGGGCGGCGGCGAGGACGATCGGCATCTGAGCGACGGGTGCGGTGGCGCAGCCGGCGAGCACCGCCGAACCACCCAGAATCAATCCCCGTCTCGATAGCCGCATGCGACGCCCTTCGTAGCGGTTATGCCGAAGTCATGGCTTGTTTCACAAATACGCCGCCGGGTTCAACCGGAGCCTTGGCCGAAAGCCACCGACGCGTATGGTGGCGCACAGTATCAGGGAGAGGTTTATGAAGTTCGTCGCACTGGCGGTCGCCGCCGTTTTCGCGCTCGCAGGGCCTTCGCAGGCGCAGCAGAGCCCCGCCTCACAGGCTTTTCCCGCGAACGGGGAAACGACGTTCGTTCAGGCAGGGCGGCTTCTGGCGGACCCCGAGAGCGGTGTTGTGCTGCGCGATAAAACTCTCGTGATCGTAGGCAACCAGATCACGGAGATCCGCGACGGCTTCGTCGGCGAGGGTCCGAACGTCGTCGATCTGCGTGATTCCTTCGTCCTGCCGGGCCTGATCGACAGCCATGTTCACCTGACCTCTCAGCAGAGCCCGACCGGGCGGCTGGACGCGGTGACGCGCGACGCGGCCGACAGCGCCATGATCGGCGCCGGCTTCGCGCGGAAGACCCTGATGGCCGGGTTCACCACTGTGGCGGATCTGGGCGGCGACAATGACGCGGTCTTCGCGTTGAGGGACGGAATCCGGCGCGGTGACGTGCCGGGACCGCGAGTTATCGCCTCCGGATCGTCGGTGTCGATCCACGGCGGCCACGGCGACATCAACGGCTATCGCGACGACATCATGCACCTGCTGTCGTCCGAGAGCGTCTGTTCAGGACCGGAGGACTGCATGAGGGCCGTGCGGACCCAGGTGCGGTCGGGCGCCGACATCATCAAGATCACCGCCACCGGCGGGGTTCTGTCCAACACCGCGGCGGGCCTGGCCCAGCAGTTCACCGACCCCGAGCTGGCCGCCATCGTCGAGGTGGCGCACCGGATGGGCCGTCAGGTGACGGCGCACGCCCACGGCGTCGACGGCATCAACGCCTTCCTGCGGGCCGGCGGCGATTCGATCGAGCACGGCACCTATCTGGACGACGAGTCGATCCGCCTGTTCCGGCGCGAGGGCGTTTATCTGGTGCCGACCCTGCTGGCCGGAGACTTCGTGGCGCGGGTGGCGGCGAGTCCAACCAACTTCTTCACCCCGGCCCAGACGGCGAAAGCGCTGGAGGCAGGGCCGAAGATGCTGGACATGGCCCGGCGCGCGCACGAGGGCGGCGTGCGGATCGCATTCGGCACCGACACGGGGGTTTCGGCGCATGGAGACAATGCGCAGGAGTTCGCGCTTCTGGTGCAGGCGGGGATGACACCGCTGGAAGCCATCCAGGCGGCGACGGTGGTGGCGGCCGAGCATCTGAGGATCGCCGACCAGGCCGGGCTGATCGCGCCGGGCCGTCCGGCGGACATCGTGGCGGTCGAGGGTGATCCCCTGACCGACGTCACGACGCTGGAGCATATGGCCTTCGTGATGAAGGGCGGCGTGGTCTACCGCGCCGAATAAATCCTTCCCCGAAGGGGGAGGGTGGCGCGGCGCCACTTCGCGCCGTGACGGAGGGGGAGGAATGTTCGCTCAGGAACCCCGAGAACGCCGCCTCGTCCTCGAACCGGGCGGCGACAGGCCACGAGACCACACGGGTCCGCCAGTCGGGAGGCAGGCGGACCCAGTCTTTTTCGGTCGTGACCAGACCGGCGTCAAAGATGGCGGCGCGGTCGGCGAGGAAGGCGAGATCTTCCGGTCGGTATTCCGCATGGTCCGGGAACGGCGCGAAGTCGACGAGCTCGCATCCGGCGGCGATCAGGGCGCGCTCGACCTTCCACGGCTTGGCGATGCCCGCGAACCCGACCTGGGGGCCGGGTGGCGGCGCGCGGCCGGGCTCCAGCCGGGCGATGAAGGTCGGCAGGGCTCCGAACACGGCCAGCAGTTCAGGATCGGCGGGCGGGCTGTCGGCGGGGAGCAGGACGACGACCGCGTCGGCGCGGGCGAGACCGGCGGCCAGCGGTTCCCGCATCGGACCTGAGGGGAAGACCGAGCCATCGCCGAAGGGCCACTCGTCCTCGCGCGTTTCGCCATCGACGACGATCAGGCTGAGGGTCTTCTTCAGGGTCGGGTTCTGGTGAGCATCGTCGAGGACGAGGGCCCGGGCGCCGGCCTCGACCGCCGCGCGGGCGCCGGTGACACGGTCGGCGGAGATCCAGGCGGGGGCGTCGCCGGACAGCATCAGGGGCTCGTCGCCGACGTCGGCGGCGGTGTGGGTCGCGGGATCGACCCGGAGCGGGCCGGCCAGCTTGCCGCCATAGCCGCGCGACAGGGCATGCGCATCGACGCCCTGCCGACGAACCAGACGCAGGACTTCGCGGGCGACCGGGGTCTTGCCGGAGCCGCCGACGGTGAGGTTGCCGATCGAGATGACGGGGACGCCAACATCGACGGACGTGGCGCTGGCGATGCGGCGGGCGGTGGCTGCGGCCCATACCCACGAAACGGGCTTCAGCAGGGTGCGGGCGACGCGGCCGTGGCGGCCGTCGCGCTGATACCACCAGCGAGGCGTGGAAAGCTTCATCGGCGCGGTCGGGATGAAGGCGGCAGAAGCGTTTGAAGCGCGTCCCACAGGCGGTCGAGACCGGCGCCGACATCGGCGGCGGCCCGGCGCGCGCGCTCACCCATGGCTCGGGCGGCGGCGGGATCGTTCAGCAAGGGCGCGACGACGCCGGCCAGGTCGCCAGGCGTGGCGACGAGTTCGAGGCCTCCGGCGGCGACGAGATCGGCGGTGACCGCCTGCCAGTTGGAGGCGTCGGGACCGGCGACCGCGGGCCTGGCCAGACGCGCGGGCTCCAGCGGATTGTGCCCCCCCCAGGGCTCGCTACCGAGAAAGGAGCCGAATGAACCGCCCATGACCACGACATCGGCGAGGCGCAGGAACAGGCCGAGCTCGCCCAGGGTGTCGGCGACATAGATGTCCGTCTCGGCGTTCGGCTGGGCGCCACGTGATCGCAGGGCGAAGCGGTAGCCGTCGCGGGTCAGGGTGGTGGCGATCTCGGGTCCGCGCTCGGGGTGGCGGGGGACGAGGATCAGGCACAGGCGCTCGGCGAGATGGTCGAGAGCGCGGACGATGGCGATCTCCTCGCCCTCGTGGGTCGAGGCGGCGACGACCACGGGGCGGTCGCCGATAGCGGCGCTGAGGGCGGTGAAGGCCGAGGCGTCGTGGGGCAGGGCGGCGCCGGAAAGCTTCAGATTCACCTGGCCGTCGACGCGGGCGCCCAGGCTGTGCAAACGGGCGGCGGAAACATCGTCCTGGGGCATGACGAGGGAGAAGGCGGACAGGAGCTCGTGAGCCGACTTCGGGAAACGGGCCCAGCCGGCGGCGGTCTTTTTCGTGATGCGGGCGCTGACGAGGGCCAGCGAAATCTTCCGGTAGCGGGCGGCGAGGATCAGGTTGGGCCAGAGCTCGGACTCGACGAAGACCCCAACTGAGGGCCGCCAGTGGTCGAGGAAGGCGGCGACCCCGCCGGGGACGTCCACGGGCGCGAACTGGTGGATCACGCCGGGAGGCAGGCGGCGGGCCAGCAACTCCGCCGAGGTCACCGTGCCGGAGGTGACGAGGACGGTCAGGTCGGGCCGGGCCTTCACGATCCGCTCGACCACGGGCAACAGCGACAGGGTCTCGCCGACGCTGACGCCGTGCAGCCAGACCAGGTCGCCGTCGGGGCGGGCGACGCCAGCAACGCCGAGGCGTTCGTCGACGCGGACGGCGTCTTCCTTGCCCTGTTTGACGCGGGCGTCGAGCAGGCGCGGGGCCAGGGGTTCCAGCATCCGGGTCAGCAGGCGGTAGGCGAGCAGAGGGAGGGTCACAGCCGCTCCAGCCCGGTGATAGCGTCGGCGTGGGCCTCTACCGCGGTCAGCCTTTCCGCCCACGGGCCGGTGACGTCAGAGAGTTCGGCGCCCTCGGGGTAACGGGCGATGTCATAGACGATGGCGCCGCGACCGAAGGGCAGGGGCAGGATGGCGCGATCCCAGCTGTTCAGGCGGATGGCCGGATGGCAGCTCATGCCGATGAACAGGGCCGGGGCGCCGGACATCCGCGCCATCAGGGGCAGGCCCTCGGCCATGACCCGGACCGGGCCGCGCGGGCCGTCGGGAGTGATGGCCAGAGCGCCGACCTTGAGCTGTTTCAGGCCGTCGCGGAGGGCACGGGAGCCGCCCTTGGCCGCGTCAGCCTTGTCCTTGTTGGCGGAGGAGCCGCGCACCGCCGGGAAGCCCTGCAAGGCCACGGCCTTGGCGATGAACTGTCCGTCAGGGCTGAGTGAAATCAGGGCCTTGGCGGGTTGAGCCAAGTCGAGCGGCCAGCACGCCGGACTGAGACCAATGCGCGAATGCCAGAAGACGCAGATGACGCCGCCGCCATTGGCCCAGACCTGTTCGGCATGCTCGCGGCCCTCCCAGGTCCAGCGGATCGTGGCGAAGCAGAGCTTCATCCACCCGGCGAGCGCGAACGACAGGATGGTCTGGATCAGAGGATTGCGGAGCGGCCTCACGTCACGCGACCGTGGCGACGGCAGGGGTCCCGTCGAGCGACTGCTGTTTCGCCAGCCGGCTGTAGAGTCCGCCCTTCCTGACGAGGCTCGCGTGGGTGCCGCTCTCGACGATACGACCGGCCTCCAGCACCACGATGCGCGTCGCATGCCGGACCGTGGACAGTCTGTGAGCGATCATCAATGTTGATCTCCCGGCCATGAGCCGTTCCAGCGCAGCCTGGACAAGGGCTTCGCTCTCGGTGTCGAGGGCCGAGGTGGCTTCGTCGAGCAACAGGATGGGCGCGTCCTTGAGGAAGGCGCGGGCGATGGCGATACGCTGACGCTGGCCGCCCGACAGCCGCATGCCGCCTTCGCCGGCGCGGGTCTGGTAGCCGTCGGGCAGCGCGGTGATGAAGTCGTGGGCAGCGGCAGACCTGGCGGCCTCGGCGATCTGGTCGGGCGTGGCTTCGGGGCGCGCATAGGCGATGTTGGCGGCGATCGTGTCGTCGAACAGGAAGGGTTCCTGGGTCACCAGGGCGATCCGGGCACGCAGGTCCGGCAGGCTGAGCTCGCGCAGGTCGGCGCCGTTGATCGTCACCTTGCCCGAGGTCACGTCATAGAAGCGCGGCAGCAGGCTGAGCAGGGTCGACTTGCCGCCGCCGGACGGACCGACCAGGGCGACGGTCTCTCCCGGCGCGACGGTCAGGGAGACCTCCGTGATCGTGGGCGAGGCCGCGCCGTAGCTGAACGACACCTCGTCAAAGGCGATCGTCGCGGGGCCGGGCGGCAGGGCCTTGGGCGAAACGGCCTCGCGGATCTCCGGGTCGATGTCGAGCGAGCCGAACAGACGGCGGGCGGCGGTCATACCCTCGGCCATCACGGTCTGCAGATTGGTCACCTGACGCAGCGACTGGCCGGCGGACATCAGCAGGCCGACATAGGCCGCGAAGGCGCCGACCGTCATCTGGCCGTTGCGCGCCTGCCAGCCGGCATAGGCCATGACGGCAGCGACCACGAGCATGGCGACGAGGTTGGAGAAGGGGCCAGCGAAGGCTCTGGAATCGGCGGACTTGATGACGTGGCGCTGGCGGCGGCCGACGACCTCGGCGACGCGCGCTTGCTCGGCCGCTTCGCGGTTCTCAATCTTGATCAGGCGGACGCCGTCCAGGTTCTCCATCAGGGCGGTGGAGAGGTTCTCGGTCTCGACCATGGCGCCGGTCGTGGCCTTGCGCATCCGCTTGCCGAAACGCTGGATGACATAGGCGATCAGCGGCGCGCCGAGCAGGACGATGGCTGTCAGCCGCCAGTCCGACCAGGCCATGAAGAGCAGCACCGCGATCAGGGTCAGGCCGTGCTGGGTGTAGTTGACCACGCCGCTGGTGAAAGCCTCCCGCACCAGGTTGGCGTCGAACAGGACGCTGGAAACGAAGGCTCCGGAATGCTGGCTGCGCAGGCGGGCAAGGTCGGCGCGGATCATGGAGCCGAACAGCCGCACCTGGATGTCGCCGACGATGCCGTGCCCCAGGCGATTGACGAGTGCGGCCTGGCCGAGCGAGGCCGCCGTCCAGATCAGGCCGATGCCGACGATGATGGCCGGGATGGCGACCAGCGCATGCTGCGGCAGCACGACAAACAGACCCGCCACCTTCACCGAATTGCCCAGGAACATGCCGTCGATGGCGGGCTGGAGCAGTTGCAGCACCGTGGCGGCGCTGAGGCCCGCGATCGCGGCGCAGATCATCGACAGGACCAGCACGGCTTTGCGGCGGGACAGGTAGTCGCGCCAGATGCGGCCGATCAGGGGACGCGAGGCGGCGTCCTCCTGCGGAACGGTCGGAGCGGGCGAAGTCATCCGCCCGAGGTCGGACGACCTGCCTCGCAAGTCAAGGGATCAGTCGGCGGGCGGCGGCAGGTCGGCGTCGGTGATCATCGCCGAGCCCTGAGCGTCGGTGACGATCCGGGCGGGCGCCACGGTCGGGTTGGCGGGATAGGTCTGGCCGTCGAAGGCCAGCAGGGCCTCGCCCTCGCCGGTCATCACGCCCAGGTCCGGGCGGCCGTTGCTGGAGGTCGACAGGACCCGGATCGGTGTCTCCACGACGGTCGTGCGGCCGAGCGGAACCAGGCTGTCGCCTTCCCCACCATAGACCAGCAGGGTGCAGCCCGCGTTGCCGCAGTGGCTGGGGAACAGATAGACGAGGGTGATGCGGTCGTCCCCGTCGCCGATGCCGCGCGCGACATAGGTCAGGGTTTCGCCGTCGCCTTCAGCCGCCTGAACCGCCCGGTCCACCGCCGGGTCCGTGACCGGCGAGGCCGCGACGGCCGCCGCCGCTGAGGCCATAGGCGCAGTCGCATCGGCGGCCGTCGCGGTGGGAGCGGGCGCAGGCTCGGCAGCCGGCTCGGCGCCGCAGGCCATCAGGGCGAGCGCGACCAGCGGGGTCGGGAGAAGGCGGGACAGGCTCATGGGTTCACCGATCAGGCGCGACGCCAGGTCGGCGATGCTACGGCAGAAAGATGCACGGGATGACGCGCGCTGTCGCCCCCACTATGTCTGACGCGATGAGCCGATTTGATGTGAGCACGGAGGCCGGTCGCAAGGCGGCGGAGCGGGACTTCTTCTGGAACGACCACGCCTTCCTGCGTCTGGCGTTTTCGAACGCCCACTGGCTGGGGCCCGATCTGGTCCGCACCAACCAGCCCTCGCCGAGGCAGCTGGAGGGCTGGGCGAAGCGGGGGATCAGGACCGTCATCAACCTGCGCGGCGAGCGGGACGAGGGCTACTACTGGCTGGAAAAGGCGGCGTGCGAGCGGCTGGGCCTTACGCTGATCGATGCGCCGCTCGATTCGCGCGATCCGCCGGGCAAGGAGCGGGTCCGCCGCGCGCGGGACCTGTTCCGGAGCATCGAATACCCGGTGCTGATCCACTGCAAGTCCGGGGCGGACCGGGCCGGGCTGATGGCGGTCTTCTATCGCCACTTCCATCTCGGCGAGCCGATCTCTAGGGCGATGAGCGAGCTGTCGAAGAAATACCTGCACAGCCGCGAGGGGTTGACCGGCGTGCTGGACCACTTCCTCGAGGCCTATGTGAACGAGGTCGAACCGACGGGCGTGGGCTTTATGGAGTGGGTCGAGTCCGACGCCTATGACCCCGCGGCGATGCGCAGGGCGTTCCGCGCCAACTGGTGGGGCACGTTGCTGACCGAGAAGCTTCTGAGGCGGGAGTAGCCCCGGCCTCCCAGCCCTAGCCCCAGGGGCCGGTCGGCTTGCGCTTCTGTTCGGGCGTGACGCCGTTTTCCGCGTCGAGCCGGGCCTTGCGGTCGGTCTCCCACTGGCGGAACCAGCGGGCGTAGCCGCGCTCACGACCGAGCACGATCAGCCATAGGCCCAAGGTGGCCAGAAGGCCGACAAGAGCGGCGATCTGGGCTCCGTCGAGGGTCGTGCCGAACAGGTTCACGATGGGCGCTCCGCAGGAATGGCGTCGGCCGGGGCCGGTTCGACGGTCACGGGCGGCGTCGGCGCCGGGGCATTGGCGAAGGGATCAGCCTCCACAGGGACGGCGTTGGCGGGGGTGACGGGATCGTTCCAGGCGGTGTCCTGGTCGATGACGATGTTCTCTCGGGTCGCCGGACGACGAGTGGCGAAGGCGACGATGCCTACGCCCAGCGCCAGCAGGGTCAGAACGATCAGGGTCGGGATCATGTGAGCGCTCCTCAGTTGATGCCAACCTACCCGGTAAGAGCGCTCGCGTCCCGGCTGCGGTTCCCGGTGCGACGATCAGGCCTCGCCGCGCGGGTCGATCATGCGGTGCGCATGAAGGATGAAGAAGCGCATGTGGGCGTTGTCGACGGTGGCCTGGGCCCGGGCCTTCCAAGCGGCCTTGGCCTCGGCATAGTTCGGAAAGGCGCCGACGAACTCGACCTTGGACAGGTCGCGGAAGACCGGGGCGTCCAGGTGGCGCAGCTCTCCGCCGATCACGAGGTGAAGCAGTTGGGGGTCGGCGGCGTTGGCGGTCATGGGGCGTGTCCGGGAGGAGCGGGGATCAGGTCGCCAGCGGGATAGGCGTTGTGCGCCGCAGGATCAACGGGTGCAGGGCCGGCGCGGAGCAGACGAGGCTGGCCTGGCGCGGGTCCGGGCGGTTGAACAGCCACGGTTGGCCGTGGTGATCAGAGACCCTCGCCCCGGCCTCGGCGGCGATAAGGGCCCCGGCGCAGACGTCCCAGTCCCATTTGGGCGTAAGGGCGATGGCCGCGTCAAAGGCCCCGGAGGCGACCAGAGCCATGCGGTAGGCCAAGGCGTTCCGCTTCTCGTAGCGCATCGGCGGCCACGGCTCAGGCCAGTGTGGCCCTTCCATCAGTCGGGCGTCGGCGAGGACGGCGGCGTCGTCCAGGGCATCGACGTCGGAGGCCGAGATGGGGCGGCCGTTGAGGCGTGAGCCGCCGGCCAGTGTCGCCTCGTAGGTCTCGCCGGTTGCGGGGACATGGATGACGGCGGCGACGGGCCGGCCGTCCTCGACCACGGCGATCGGCACGCACCACCAGGGCTGGTTCTTCATGAAGGCGACGGTGCCGTCGATGGGATCGACGACGAACAGGCGGCGGCGCGACAGGCGCTCGGCCGTATCGACGGTCTCTTCCGACAGCCAGCCGTAGTCGGGGCGGGCGGCCAGCAGGGTCGCCTTCAGCATGTCATCGACGGCGAGGTCGGCGTTGGTGACCGGGGAGCCGCCGTCCTTGTGGGTGATCTTCAGGCCGCGATCGCGTTCGGCCTCGGCAAGGGCGCCGGCGGCGCGGGCGGCGTCGAGGATCAGGGCGAGATCGGCGGCGAGATCGATCATTTGCCGGCGATGGCGACGCCGTCGATAAGCAGCGACGGGCTGTTGAATCCGCCGCGGAACTCCAGGTCCGATCCGGGCACGAGGCGCATCCACAGATCGGCGAGGTTGCCGGCGACGGTGATCTCGCTGACCGGATACGCCCGCTCGCCGTTTTCGAACCAGTAGCCGGACACCCCGGCGGACCAGTCGCCGGTATTCGCGTTCAGCGACGGGCCGAACATGCTGGTCACGACCAGACCGGCCCCCGCCTGGCCCATCAGACCGTGCAGGTCGACGTCGCCGGGGCTGAGGTGCAGGTTGTGGGTCTGCACGCCCGCCGGGCCGACGAGGCCTCTTGAGGCGTGACCGGTGGTCTTCAGGCCCAGCTGGGCGGCTGCCGATGAGTTCAGCAGCCAGGTGGTCAGGACGCCGTCGTCGACCAGGTTGCGGCGCTCGACCGGCGAGCCTTCGTCGTCGAACGGGGTGGAGGCCATGCCCCGGATGCGGAACGGGTCGTCGATCAGGCTGAGGCCCCTGGGCAGAACCTGTTCGCCCATCCGGTCCTTCAGGAAGGACTGGCCGCGCGCGATCGAGGGGCCGGAGATGGCGCCCAGCAGGGGTGACAACACCTGGGCGGCGACGCGGCGCTCGAAGATCACCGGTGCGGTGGTCGAGGCGATCTTGCGCGGGCCGATCTTCTCGACCGCACGGCGGCCGGCCTCGGCGCCGATGCCGTCGGGGCCGGGCAGGTCGGCGAGCCAGCGGGTGGAACGGCTCTCGCCGCCGCGCTCCATGGCTCCGTCCTTTCCGGCGATGACACCGACGCCGAGCGAGAAACCGGTCGCGGCATAGGCGCCGTCGAAACCTTCGGAGGTGACCAGGCGCCAGCGGCTGGAGGCCGTGCTGGCGTGGCCGCCTTCGGACCTGGAGACGCCGGGGACGGCGAGGGCGACGGCCTCGGCTTCACGGGCGACCTGCTCAAGTTCGGCGGCGGTGCGCTCTGACGGATCCGCCAGCTGCAGGTCCGGGAAGGGGCCTCGGGCCAGTCCGCCGACGGGGACAAGGGCGGCCCAGGGGTCTTCCGGGGCCAGTCGGGCCATGGCGACGGCGCGCTCGATCAGGCGGGCGCGCGTCGCGGCGCTGAGGTCCGAGGCGGAGACGGTCGCCTGACGCCGGCCGATGAAGACCCGCAGGCCCAGGTCGCGGCTCTCCTCTCGCTCCACATCCTCAAGGGCGCCGTTGCGGACGCCGACGGAGAGGGAGGCGCGTTCGGCGGTGGCGGCCTCGGCGGCATCGGCTCCGGCCCGAAGGGCGGCGGCGACGATGTCTTGCAGGAGGTCGGTAGCGGAAAGGCTGTCAGGCATGGCCCGATATGGCGAACCCGGACCGCCCCCGCAACGGGCCTAGAAGGGCTGGCCGCGAATGAAGGCGTGGACGATCAGCATTCCGGCGGCCGTGATCAGGGACAGGAAGGTCAGGCCCATGCCGGCCTTGCGGGCCAGGGTCACCTTGTCCGTCGCCAGACCGAAGGAATGCAGCAGCCGTCCGAGGAACAGCACGCCGCCGACGGCATGGACCGCGTAGGCGGGCATGCCTAACAGGGTCAGCAGGGCCAACGCGCCCACGCCGACGGGGACATATTCCGCGCAGTTGCCGAAGGTGCGCCCCGCCACAGTCAGCTCCGGCTGACCGCCGTCACCCAGTCCGATTCCGTGCTTCTGGCGTGTCATGATCACCCGGATGGCCAGGACGATCATCAGAAGGATCATCAGGCCGCTCCAGAGAGCGGCGGCTTGTGCGGTGGTCATGTCGGCCATGGCTTCTAGTCCTCCCGTCCGACCGGATAGAGTCGGTAGCGGTCATCATAGAACGGGGTTCGCTCGTAGAACCACGCCAATCTGGCGTCGCCATTGGCGGCGAAGGCTGGCTCGGCGGCGACCTTGGCCTCGAACTCGGCCTTCAGCGCCGGATCGGCCGCCATCATGGCCTCGGCCAGGGGCGCGATGGCGTAGCCCTCGATATATTCAACGCGACTGAGAATCTCCGGGAAGAGGCCCCAGGCGAAGAAGCTCTCGCCCGACTGGGGCTCCAGCAGCAGGACGGCGATGTCGCCCAGCGGCTGGTCTGTCGGCACCCGGATGGAGCCGGGGGCGAAGGTCCAGTCGCGACGCTCGGGCGTGACCTCGGTGACAGTCGCCTGGATATGGCCTTCGTTGGGTCGCGGCGCGAGGATCGGGTTGTCGAGGTGCAGCATCTCGACCGATACGGTGCGAGGCGCGGCGAGCGTCTCCATGGTCAGGCCGTGGATACGCAGCCGCTCGATCAGGTCGGAGCGATATGCGGGGACCCAGTAGGCTGTCGGGCGATGCAGGCGGATGCCGGGGCGTGAGCCGTAGTACGGCAGTTGCCACAACTCGGGGTCCGGGCGGCCCAGCCAGCGAACCTCCTGGCGACCGGAGGCCGGGCTGTCCCAGGTTTCGTAGATTACGCCCTTGAACGCGCGGGTCTGGTGCGGAACCGGGTCGGACTCGAAGTTCGCCAGGACCTCGGCGGGACGCAGCGCGCGGTCGGCGGCGATGGCGGCCCGCAGGGGCGTGACGTTGTCGGCGATGAGGCGCAGGCTGGCCTCGAGGAAGACGTAGGTCCCCAGGACACGCTGCTCGTAAGGCTTCAGGCTGTGGTTCTCGATCAGGATGGTCGGGACGTGGGCAGCGTCGCCCCAGCCGTTCGAAAACCGTTCGCCCAGCCCTCCGTCGTTCAGGCCGGCGCGCGGGTTCTGGTCGTCGATGCCGAAGACCAGCGGGCCGGGGACATGGCCCTGGTCCTCGAGCGCGGCGTTCATGGCAGGCTTGAACACGGTGTCGAGCCAGCGGGCGCTGGAGGGCGAGCGACTGAAGGCGTCAAACTCGCCGTTGAAGCCGTAGGTCACGTCGTACTGGTAATCCATCCCGTCGGTGACGTGGATATCGAGGTAGAGGTCGGGTTTCAGGCCGTTGATGAAGCGCCGCAGGGCCTGCATCTCCGGCTGGTCCAGCTTCAGGAAGTCGCGGTTGAGGTTCTGGTTGGTGCCCGTGTTGCGCCAGCCCTGGATGCGGGGGCCACGCTGGTTCGGGCGGCTGTAGGGTGAGGCGCGCTCGTGCCCATCGACCGACAGGATGGGGATCAGGACCAGGTTGGCGCGGTCCAGCAGGTCGCCCTTTGACCCGAAGGCGATGTCGCGCAGCAGCATCATGCCCGCGTCCTTGCCGTCGATCTCTCCGGGATGGATGCCGGCCTGGGCCAGCAGGACGGGCTTCGACGGATCGAGCGTGGGGCCGTCTCTGGAGGCGATCACGGCGTAGATCGGGCGGCCCTCCGGCGAGACGCCGAACTGTTCGATGAGAATCAGGTCGGACGCCGCGTCCAGCCGGTCGAACCAGGCGCGGGTGGCGGCGTAGTCGGGGCTGAAGTCGTGCGCCGGATCGCGTTCGAAATCGGTGATCCAGGGGTTGGAGGCCTCGGCGATCAGCGCCCGGCTGGCGCCGTCCCACTCCAGCGCCGGCGGCAGGAAGGGCTGGTCCCATGGGGCGGTATTGGGTCGTGACTGGGACATGGCGGGACTCGACGCGAGGACCGCGAGGGCGGTCAGGATGAGGACGGTGCGCATGGATCGTTTCATCTGCTCCGAGGTCGTTTCTGGCAAGCCGTCATCCGGTCGGCAGCGACCATCCCCCGGCCGCGATCAGGGTTACGCCTGACCGCGCCACATTGAACATGCTGTAGGCGACCAGGACGATCAGGGCGCCGACGGCGACGCGACGCCAGGGTGCGAAGGCCGCCGTCGCCGAGCCCAGGCTGAAGACGGCGAAGCCGATCCACAATCGCGGCGAGGACAGGGAGGCGAAGCCCGCATCCGCCAGCATGAGGCAGATGAAGATGGTCACGACGATCAGGTTGGCCGCAAGGATGCAGGTAAAGATCAGGCGCCGATGCGCCCAGAAATGGCTGTCCAGATCGATCCGCTCCTCGACCCCTTCGGCCGTCACGCGCGGGAAGGTCACGCTGGCGGCGACGTAGAAGGTGGCGGCCACGACGAGGCCGACGAACAGCAGGGCCAGGTTGAAGGGCGCGCCCCGAAAGATGGTCCAGGCCTGCCTCCAGAAGGTCGCCACGTCCATGGCCACGAACAGGGCCAGCAGCGGCGTCAGCCAGCCGAAGCGTACGCGCTGACGCTCATGCAGCACGCGCGAGAAACCGCCGACCAGTTCGGCTACCGACAGGCCGAGCAGCAGGCCATAGAAGCTGAAGAAGAATTCAAACGCGCTCACCGAGTCCCCCGACTTTTGCAGGAGGGACGCTAGCGAAGGCGACGGGGGCGGTCACCCCCACCCGACGATCAGCCGCGACGGTCGCGCTTGCGCGTGAGGCGGTCGACGATCCCCTGTTCGTCCTCGAGCCGCTCGCGCAGGTCTTCCATGCTGGAGATCTGTTCCGGGGTCGGCGCGGCCAGGGCTTCCAGCGTCTCGATCTGCGATTGCAACGAGAAGACGGCTTCCTCGGCCTCGAACAACCGGTCCTCCTCGCGCGCGGTGAGGGCGGGGCGGGGGGCCTCGCGAAGACGGCGGGTGTCACCGCCGCGGCCGGCCAGAACCTGGGCCTCGGCGGTCGCGGGGATGGAGACGGCGATCGGTGCAGCAAAGGCGATGGCGAGTGCGACGGCGGCGAACTTCATGGGGCGCTCCGGGAGAGAAGTCGCGACGCTATCCACAGCATTGCGGCGCTGTCATGCGAAAAACGCAATGCAGACACATTTGGGGTGAGCCGCAGCCTGTGTGACGCAGCGACGCCACGGTCAGCGGAACAGGCCGGTGATCACAGGCCCGACGAACCCGGTCCGCGAAGGGGGCTGAAAGCGCACTGTGAACCGGACGCTGGAGGCGCTGGGCCCGGTCCCGAAAGGCGGCGCTTCGGTCCGGCTGAGGCTGACGGCTGAGCGATTGCGGCCCCTGAGACGACTGAGCTGCCTATTTCCAGATCGGCGTCCCGTCACCCGGCAAGCCGAGCCGGTCCCACATGTCCGACACCCGCTCGACGACGGCGTCATCCATGCGGATTTTCTCGCCCCATTCCCGCTTCGTTTCCGGCGGCCATTTGTCGGTGGCGTCCAGGCCGATCTTGGAGCCGAGGCCGCTCTCAGGCGATGCGAAGTCCAGATAGTCGATCGGTGTGTTCTCGATCAGGGTGATGTCGCGGGCCGGGTCCATCTTGGTGGCCAGGGCCCACATGACCTGTTTCCAGTCGCGGGCGTCGATGTCGTCGTCCACGACGATGACCCATTTGGTGTACATGAACTGGCGCAAATAGCTCCAGACGCCCAGCATCACGCGCTTGGCGTGGCCGGGATAGGCCTTCTTCATCGACACCACGGCGATGCGATAGCTGCACCCTTCTGGCGGCAACCAGAAGTCGGTGATCTCCGGGAACTGGGCCCGCAACAGGGGGATGAAGACCTCGTTGAGCGCCTCCCCCAGCACCGAGGGTTCGTCCGGCGGGCGGCCGGTGAAGGTGGTCAGATAGATGGGGTCGCGGCGCATGGTGATGGCGCTGACCTGGAACACCGGGAAGGTCTCGACCGAGTTGTAGTAGCCGGTGTGGTCTCCGTAGGGGCCCTCGGGGGCGTGCTCGTTCAGCAGCACATGGCCCTCCAGCACGATCTCGGCCTGCGCCGGGACCATCAGGGGCACGGTCTTGCAGGCGACCAGCTCGGCCTTGGCCCCACGCATCAGGCCGGCGAACTGGTATTCGCTGAGGGTGTCGGGCACCGGGGTGACGGCGGCCAGGATGGTGCCGGGGTCGGCCCCCAGAACAACGGCGCAGGGCAGGGGCTCGGTCGGTCGGGCCTTTTTGTGGCGGGCATAGTGTTGTGCCCCGCCGCGGTGGGCCAGCCAGCGCATGATGGCGCGGTCCTTGCCCAATACCTGCATGCGGTAGATGCCCAGGTTGAAATCGTCCTCGCGGTCGTCCGACGGGCCCTTGGTGACCACCAGACCCCAGGTGATCAGGGGGGCAGGCTCGCCGGGCCAGCAGGTCTGGATCGGCAGCTTGCCGAGGTCGATCTGGTCGCCCTTGAGGACGATGTCCTGGACGGGTGCGGACTTGACCACCTTGGGCCGCATGGCCAGCACCGACTGGGCCAGCGGCAGCATCTCCATGGCGTCAGACAGACCGCGCGGCGGGGTGGGGTTCTTCAGGAAGGCCAGCAGTTCGCCGACCTCGCGCAGTTCGGCGGCTGTGGTGCGGGCCTTCTTGTCGAGCGTCACCCCCATGGCCACGCGTTTGACCGTGCCGAACAGATTGGCCAGGGCCGGGATCGGACTGATCGACCCGTCGGGCATGACCGGCTTTTCGAACAGGACGGCGGGACCGCCGTTGCGGAGCAGCCGGGTCTGGATCTCGGTCATCTCCAGCACGGTCGAGACTGGCTCGGACACGCGGACCAGCTCGCCGGAGGCCTCCAACTGGGCCATGAATTCGCGCAGGGATTTGTAGGCCATCGGTCGCTTTCGGCTGGGCGGTCAGGGCGCCTGCCTAGGACGGCGTGACGGAACTGTCACCCTTGCCAAGGGCGCTCAGGCCGCGGTCCATCGCCGCGACGATCAGGCCGAGAACCAGGAAGAAGGCCAGCAAGGCGGCGAAGTTCACGCCCGCCCGTTCCCAGCCGAGCGCGCCGATATCGATGAACCAGTAGGGATACCAGCCGATCAACTGGCCGTGGATCACCGTCCAGAGACCGTAGAGCAGAGGGTAGGCGAGCCACTTCACCGGGTCGATCCAGCGCAGCCGCCCCTTGGGCACGAACAGCAGCCAGTCGAGCACGAAGGCGATCGGCATGACGGTGTGCAGGACCTGGTTGACGTAGACCAGCAGCCCCTGAGGGTTCCAGGTCGCGTCCAGAAGGGTGTGATAGGTCAGGCCGACGACGGCGATATACATGGCCACGGCGGCGCGGACCCCTTCGCTGGCCGTCCAGCGGCCGATGCGACTGTCTGGGAACATGGCCGGAGCGGTCAGGGCCAGAGCGACCAGCACATTGGTCAGCACCGTGAAATAGCTGAAGAAGACAACCGTCGAGCCGAAGACAGACCGCGTCCCCGCTTCCAGTGACAGCGCGTACTGGGCGAGGAGCCCGACCCAGCCGACAATGGCGAACAGGATCCGCCAGCCACGCGCCGCGCCGTGCATCCCCTGGAGCATCAGTAGGCCGGGCTGTCGGAGACCAGGGCCCACACCGGCAAGCGCAGGCGGTTGGTGGCGGCGGCAATCTGGAGCGAGGTCAGATGGGCGCGGCCGGCCTCGGCGCGGCGCTCTTCCTGGGGAGTGATCTTCAGGGCCTCGGCGACGGCATCGACATCTACGCCGCGCTGTTCACGCCAGCGTTTCAGGCGGGCCCCGATTGCTGCGTCACCCGGATCGATGCCGGGGAAACCGAGAACAGAGCCCATGGGTCGCCTCCACGCGCGCCTATGCTGGCGCGTCCGGGGTCAATCCTTGTCCCATTTGAAGTCCTTGTCGAGCCAGTCGCCGAGGCGGCCGTCGGGGCGGGCGAGGGCGTGGATGCGGGCCATCTCCTCGTCGGCGAGCTCGAAATCCCAAATGTCGAAATTCTCGGCGGCGCGTTCGGGCTTCTGCGTGCGCGGGATGGCGATGACGCCCTGCTGCACCAGCCAGCGCAAGGTGACCTGGCCGTTGGACTTGCCGTGGGCGCGAGCGATCTCGCCGATCACGGCATCGTCCGCAATCTTGCCTTGGGCGAGCGGTGACCAGGCGGTGATCGAGGAGCCGAGGTCCTCAGCGGTGGCTCGCAGGGTCTTCAGCGACAGATAGGGATGGTATTCGACCTGGTTGGTGATCAGCCGGGCGGGCGACAGGCGCTGCGCCTCGCGGAACTGGCCAGAGGGGAAGTTCGACAGGCCGATCGACCGGGTCAGACCAGCGTCCTTCGCTGCGTTCAGCGCGCCGAGGGTCTCGGTGAAGGTCGGGGTGGTCTTGGGCCAGTGCAGCAGCAGAAGGTCGGGGGTGAAGCCGAGGCTCGCCGCCGATTCCTCGGCCTGACGAAGCAGGGCGTCGTGCTCGAAGTGGGCGACCCAGATCTTGGTGGTCAGCCAGATATCTTCGCGCGCGACCCCCGAATCGCGGATGCCGTCGCCGACTGCCGCCTCGTTCTTGTAGATCCAGGCCGTGTCGATGTGGCGGTAACCGATGCGCAGGGCTTCCGCCACCATGCGGCGGGCGTCGGCGGGCTCGAGTTGCCAGGTGCCGAAGCCGAGCTGGGGAAGGCTCAGGCCGTCGATGGTCAGGGAGAGTTGTTCGGACATCGGGGAAGGCTCCGGCCAGGTATCGGGGAGGCCGGATATGGGGGGTATCGATCGGGACGCCACCCTTCAGGCGATGTGAAAGTCGGTCTTCGACACGGTCTTCGGGTGTCATGGCTCCGAGCCCAGCCGCGGGTGGCGCAGATGAAAAAGGCCGCGTCCCTTGCGAGACGCGGCCCTGATCGTTTTGAAAAGGCGTGAGGCCTATTCGATGTCTTCGTTCAGCAGGCCGACCTTGTAGAAGCCGTTCTTCTGCAGGTCATTCATGACTTCCATGAAGGCGTTGTAGCGGACTTCCGGCTCGGCGCGGACGAACACGCGCTCCTCCTGGCAGGCAGGCGAGCCGCCGCCCAGGGCGGCGCAGACGTCCACCGCCAGGGTATCGATCGTGGTCTGCTGCTCGGCGATGAAGATCGAGCCCGTGTCCTGGATCGTGATGTAGACCGGTTCCTTGGGCTCTTCGCCGGTCGGCGGCGTCGCCGGCGGCAGGTCGAGGCGGATGGAGACGGTGGCGAGAGGTGCGGCGACCATGAAGATGATCAGCAGCACCAGCATGATGTCGACGAACGGCGTGACGTTGATGTCCGCGTTCTGGGCGATGGTCTTGCCACCTTGTCCGGCGGGACCTGCGAGCTTGGAGCCCATGCGTTGTTTCTCCATGGAGGCTCGGCCAGCGGGGCGCGAGCGACGCGTTACGGTTCGGACGGTTTCTTGGCGTCTGCCGCGAGGCTTGTAAAGCGGTCTCGGAAGGAAGTCGGTTCCCTGGAGGCGGTTTTCGCGTGTCGCGCGCAACAATCTTCCCCCATCGGGGGATGTGGATCGAAGGCCAGTGAAGAGACGGGGGAGCTCACCGCGAATTCGGTGTTTGCGGCCGGCCCCCTCCACCCCTTCGCGGTCCCCTCCCCGAGGGGGGGCGTTCTAACCCTTGGCCAGCTTCAGGAAGCGTTCGATCAAGGCCGGGTCCGACTTGAAGGCCCCGGTGAAGCGGGTGGTGATGGTCGAGACATGGCGGTGATGCACGCCGCGGGTCGTCATGCACTGGTGCTCGGCGTCGATCAGGACGGCGACGCCAGCGGGATTGAGGTTGTCCTCAAGCGCCTTGGCGATCTCCTGGGTCAGGGTCTCCTGCGTCTGCAGACGCTTGGAGAAGATTTCTACCACGCGGGCGATCTTTGAGATGCCCACGACCTTTTCGGTCGGCAGATAGGCGACATAGGCCTTGCCCAGGAAGGGGGCCATGTGGTGCTCGCAGTGGCTCTCGACCTCGATCTCGCGCAGCAGCACCATGTCGTCATAGCCCTGCACGTCCTCGAACGTGCGGCTCAGTTCCTTGGCCGGATCGGCCGCATAGCCCTCGAACCATTCGCCATAGGCGTCGACGACCCTTTTGGGCGTGTCCAGCAGGCCTTCCCGATCCGGATTGTCACCCGACCATGCGATCAGGGTGCGCACGGCGGCCAGGGCCTCCTCGCGGGTCGGGCGGGACAGATGATCGTTGCCGACGAGGGTCGGTCTGGAGGCGTTGGCGTCCATGAAGTGTTTTCTAAGCGACCAGTAGCGCCGGAACGAAGGTTCCGGTTTGACGCGCGTCGCTCTCCCTTTTCGATGACGTCGGCTATTCGCCGCGTCGACACGGCTATATGGGACGCAGGGCCCGTCCCGCAAGAAAACCGACTGCACCGCGATCAAATGACACTGTACCTGCACGACACCCTGCGCCGCGAGAAGCGTGCCTTCGTCCCCCGGGACCCGGAACGGGTGACGCTCTACGTCTGCGGCCCGACGGTTTACGACTACGCCCACATCGGCAACGCCCGCCCGCCCGTGGTGTTCGACGTCCTCGTCCGGCTGCTGAGGCGTGAATACGGGGGCGAGAGCGTGATCTACGCTCGCAACGTCACCGACGTGGACGACAAGATCAACCAGAAGGCCGCCAAAGAGGGCGTGCCGATCGGCGAGGTCACGGCCCGCTACGAGGCCGCCTATTTGGCCGATATGGCCCTGCTCAACGTGTCGGCGCCGGACATCGCGCCCCACGTTACCGACCACATGGACGCGATCATCAAACAGATCGGCGAGATCGTGGACGCAGGCTGCGGCTATGTCGCCGAGGGCCATGTGCTGTTCGACGTGTCCTCCTATCCGGCCTACGGCGCGCTGTCGGGGCGGAACCTGGACGACATGATCGCCGGCGCCCGGGTCGAGGTCGCGCCCTACAAGAAGAACCCGCACGACTTCGTGCTGTGGAAGCCGGCCAAGGCCGACGAGCCCTCGTGGCCGAGCCCGTGGGGTGAGGGCCGTCCAGGCTGGCACATCGAATGTTCGGCCATGATCGAGAAGACCCTGGGCCTGCCGATCGACATCCACGGCGGCGGCATCGACCTGGTCTTCCCCCACCATGAGAACGAGATCGCCCAGGGCGTGTGCGCCCACGGCCATGCGCACGGCGAGGCCTCGCACGAGGAGTATAGCCGCTACTGGATGCACAACGGCTTCCTGACCGTCGATGCGGAGAAGATGTCCAAATCGGTCGGCAACGTCCTGTTGCTGCACGACCTGGTGCAGGCGATCCCGGGCGAGGTGGTGCGCTGGGCGCTTCTGTCGGCCCACTATCGTCAGCCGCTGGACTGGAACCAGTCGCTGCTGGATCAGTCGCGCAAGAACCTGGACCGGCTGTACGGGGCCCTGCGTCGCGCCGAGGCGATCGCGCCGCTGGGCGACATGCCGTCGCCGGAGTTCCTCGAGGCCATCTCCGACGACCTCAACACGCCGGGGGCCATGGCGACGATGTTCGCCCTGTCCAGCGAGATCGAGCGGGCGATGACGGCCGGAGATCACCACGCAGTGGGAATCGCCAAGGCCGAACTGGCCGCCTGCGGCCGGATCATGGGCGTGCTCCTGTCCAGCCCGGACCAGTGGTTCGAAGGCGGCGCCGACGAGTCGCTGAAGGCCGAGGTCGAGGGGCTTCTGGCCGAACGGGTCACCGCGCGCGCCGAAAAGAACTGGCCCGAGGCGGACCGCATCCGCGACCGGCTGACGGCGCTGAACGTCGTGGTGATGGACGGTCCGACCGGTGCGACCTGGCGGCTGAAGGAGTAGGCGCCGCTCTCAGAGCCGCCTGAACGCTGCTCCCGTCGCGTCGAACAGGTGCGCGCGCGCGGGGTCGATATGCAGGGTCAGGGCCTCGCCGACCTTGGGACGTATGTCGCCGGACAGTTGCACCGTCAGGGTCTCGCTCGCTCCTGCTTGCGAGACATAGGCATAGGTCGCATTGCCCAGGGTCTCCACGAAGGCGGCCTTCCCCCGGATCGCATCGCCGGGGCCTGACAGCGTCAGATGCTCGGGTCGCACGCCCAGCATGACCGACTGACCCGTGCTGGCCGGCCCCGCGTCAACGGCGACGTGCACCGTCTCGCCCGCCGCTGTCCGCACGGTCGCGCCTGCCGCCGACGCTTCGACCACCTCGGCCGGGATCAGGTTCATCTTCGGGCTGCCGATGAACTCGGCGACAAAGCGGGTGCGGGGGTGTTCGTAGAGCGCCATCGGCGCCCCGACCTGTTCGATCACCCCGCCGTTCAGGACCACGATCCGGTCGGCCAGGGTCATGGCCTCGACCTGGTCGTGGGTGACGTAGATCATGGTCGTCTTCAGCCGCTCGTGCAGCGAGGCGAACTCGTAGCGCATGCGCACGCGCAACGCGGCGTCGAGGTTCGACAGCGGCTCGTCGAACAGGAAGACCTGGGGCTCGCGCACGATTGCGCGGCCGATGGCGACGCGCTGACGCTGGCCGCCGGACAGGGCCTTGGGCTTGCGATCGAGCAGATCGACGATGTTCAGGGTTTCGGCCGCGGCCATGACCCGGCGCTCGATCTCGGCCTTGTCTGTCTTCGCCAGGCTGAGCCCGAAGGCCATGTTCTCGCGCACGCTCATGTGCGGATAAAGGGCGTAGGACTGGAACACCATGGCGATGCCCCGGTCGGACGGCGACAGGGCGTTGACCCCCCGCCCGCTGATCGAGACCTCGCCCGCGTCGGCCTCTTCCAGACCGGCGATGACGCGCAGCAGGGTCGACTTGCCACAGCCGGACGGACCCACGAAGACCACGAACTCGCCGTCGGCGATGGTCAGGTCGACACCCTTCAGAACCTCCGTCGCGCCGAAGCTCTTGCGAATGCCGCTGAGTGCGACGTCGGCCATCGTGTCTCCTGTCCCGGGGTCGTCACTTGCCGGGACTGTAAGCGGTTACGCGGGGGCGGAGAAGGAGTTTCGGTCACGATCCTTCTCCCCTTGCGGGAGAAGGCAACAGATCAGCCGTTCGGCTTCTTCTTGCCCTTGAAGGGCTTCTTCTCGCCGGCCGGCTTGCCGTGCGCGTCCTTGGCGGCCCAGGGACGGTCGCCGCCCTTGGGCTTGCCCTTCCAGGGCTTGTCCCCGGGCGCGGCCGGAGCGGCGTCGGAAGCGGGCGCCCACGCGGTCTTCGGACGGTCGGCTTGGGGCTTCTTCACCCACGGCTTCTTGCCCTCGGGCGTCGGTGCATCCGATGTGCGCTTGACCCATTTAGGCCGTTCACCGTCGGCGGCGGCGGCCGGAACCGTCTCGCGCTTGACCCAGGGCTTCTTCTCGCCGGCCGGCTTGTCCTCGCGCGGCTTCCAGGCGGGCTTGTCGCCATCCTCACGGGGTTTCCACGCCGGCTTGTCCGCACGCGGCGCGCGATCGCCGCCCTCGGTCTTGTTGGCCCACGGCTTCCGCTCCGGACGATCACCACCATCGCCGGCGGGCTTCTTGTCCCAGCGGCTGGCGGGACGCTCCTTCGGCCCCGGGGCCACGGCGTCGTTGACGGTCACGCCGTCCTCGGTCCCGGCCGCGATGGCGGCGCGGAACTTGGCCTCGGCCGCCGTCGTGATCTCGAACTTGGTCTCGCGGTCGAAGATCTTGATCGAGCCGATGTCGCCCTTGGTCACGTGGCCGAGGCGGCACAGGGTCGGCAACAGCCATTTCGGATCGGCGTTCTTGTCGCGACCGATGTTGATGCGGAACCAGACCATGTCGCCGCCGCGGGCGAAGTCGCGCAAGGGGCCGTCGGCCTGGCCGCGATCATTCACGCCGCTGACCTGGGCGCGCTTCATGCGCTCGTCGTCATAGACCTCTTCCGGGGCCGGCAGCTTCTGGCGATAGAGGCGGATCAGGGAGGCGGCGACCTGTTCGGGCGTGGTGCGCTCGAGCAGCAGACGGCCCAGCTCCAGGGCCTCCTCGTCCTCGACCGGCGCGGTCAGGGCGGGATCGGCCAGCAGTCGCTCGCGATCCTTCTCCATGATCATCTCGGCGCTCGGAGGCCCCGACCATTCGGCGACGATCGAGGCCGACTGCAGCATCAGCTCAACCTTGCGACGGCGCGTATAGGAGACCAGCAGGACGGAAACGCCCTTCTTGCCCGCGCGGCCTGTCCGGCCCGAACGGTGCAGCAGGCCGGCCTTGTTGACCGGGATCTCGGCGTGGATGACCAGGCCCAGGTCGGGCAGGTCCAGACCGCGCGCGGCGACGTCGGTGGCGACGCAGACGCGGGCGTGGCCGTCACGCAAGGCCTGCAGGGCTTCGGAGCGCTGGCTCTGGGTCAGTTCGCCCGACAGGCCGACGACGGAGAAGCCGCGTTCGCGCAGCGACGAGGTCAGATGCTTCACCCGCTCGCGCGTGTTGGCGAACACCAGGGCGCCCGGAGCCTCGAAATAGCGCAGCACATTGACGACGCCGAGTTCGATCTCATTCGGGGCGACGCGGATGGCCTTGTATTCGATGTCGGCGTGCGACTTGTTGCCGGCGACCGTGTCGATGCGCACGGCGTCGCGCTGATAGGTCTTGGCCAGCTGGACGATGTCGCGGGCCAGGGTCGCCGAGAACAGCAGTGTACGACGCTCGGGCGGGGCGGCGTCGAGAATGAAGGTCAGGTCTTCCTGGAAGCCCATGTCCAGCATCTCGTCGGCTTCATCGAGCACGACGGCGCGGGCTTCCGACAGGTCGAGGGCGCCGCGTTCCAGGTGGTCGCGCAAACGGCCGGGCGTGCCGACGACGATATGAGCGCCGCGCTCCAGCGCCCGCCGCTCGACCTTGGGGTCCATGCCGCCGACGCAGGAGACGATGCGCGCCCCGGTCTGGGCGTACAGCCACTGCAGCTCGTTGGAGACCTGCTGGGCCAGTTCGCGGGTCGGGGCGATGACGAGGGCCAGCGGATTGCCGAAGTCGGTGAACTTCTCGGCGTCGCCGAGCAGGGTCGGGGCCAGGGCCAGGCCGAAGGCCACGGTCTTGCCCGAGCCGGTCTGGGCCGAGACCAGCAGATCGCGTCCGGTCCCGTCCTCGGCCTGGGACGCCTCCAGCACGGCGGATTGCACCGGGGTCGGCTCGGCATAGCCGCGTTCGGACAGGGCGCGGTCTAGCGCGGGATGGCTGGCAGGGAAGGGCATGGCAGTTCCGTAGGGCGCCGGGCCCGAATTGGCGAGCGGCGCGGGGCGTTCATAGAGAGCGAGAAATCAAGCAGGGGCGAGATTTCGCGGGGCAGGGCCTTTGGTCCCCGATCAAGGCCGAATGAGGGTGATGCGGCGAGATCGTGTCGGAATCTGACCCTCGTTCCGCGAGCCAGTGACACCGGGGTCGACAGGGGCCAATGTCCGCCGGTCTTTCGGGGGTTAGAATCGTCATGCGCAACGTCCTGTTTTCTACGGCGCTTTCACTGTCGCTGGCGGCCGCACCGCTGCTGACGGGGCCGGCGATCGCCCAGCAACGGCTTCAGCCGGGCGGATCGGTCCAGGGCGACCTGTCACGCGGCGACGACCAGCTGGACACCGGCGAGTTCGTCGATGTCTACGAGGTTCAGGGCCGGGCGGGTCAGCCGCTGTCGGTGGTCATGCGCTCCGATGATTTCGACGCCTATCTGCTGGTCCGAGGCCCGGGTGACTTCGAGGAAGACAACGACGACTCGGGCGACGACGGCACCAATGCGGGCCTCGACGTGCGCCTGCCCGCCGACGGGACCTATCGCATCACGGCCACGAGCTATGAGCCGGGCGAAAGCGGCCGCTATACCCTGTCAATGAGCGGAGCTGGCGCGGGTGCGCTCGCCCAGGCGGCTGGCGGCGGTCGAGGCCCCCAGAACGCGGGCGGCGGCATGCTGCAACCTGGCCGTGGCGCATCTGGCGCCCTGGCCCAGGGTGACCGCAGGCTGGAAGCCGGTGAGTTCGCAGACGACTGGGAACTGCAGGTCCGGCGCGGGGAGACCTACACGGTCAGTCTCGATGCCGGCGATTTCGACGCCTATCTGATGGTGCGCGGACCAGGGGGCCTCAGCGAGGACAATGACGACGATCCGGGCCAGCGCGGCGGCCGCAACAGCCGCCTGACCTTCACCGCCGTCGCCGATGGTACGGTGGAGATTTCGGCGACCAGCTTCGGCGCCAATGAGACGGGTCGCTACCAGATCCTGGCCGAACAGGGCGGACGCGCGCCCTATGCCGGGGGCGGCCGTCAGCCCCAGCCGACCTACCAACCGCCGTCGCGTCAGGCGGACGGCGTGATCCAGCTGGGCCAGACGATCAACGGGACCCTCGGGCAGGGCGATCGCCAGCTGAACAGCGGCGAATACATCAACACCTACACCCTGCGCGGCCGCCGTGGTCAGCAGCTGGACCTGCGCCTGTCGTCCCCGGTGTTCGACCCGTACATCGCCATCGAGGGACCGGGCCTGTCGGAGTTCAACGACGACGATCCGGACGCCGACGGCAGCCGCGACAGCCGCCTGTTCGTGACCCTGCCGCAGGATGGTGACTACCAGATCACGGCGACCAGCTACGAAGCCGGCGAACAGGGTTCGTATCGTCTGGCGGCCCTTCCGGCCGACGGCCGTGCGTTGCAAGGGCGTCCGCGTCAGGACTCCTACGTCGAGGATCGCGGCCAGCGTCAGGACGTGGAGGGCGGTTCGATCTCGATCGGCGACACTGTCGGGGGCGCGCTTCAATCGGGCGACGAGCAGCTGGACAGCGGCGAATACGTCGACACATTCACGTTCACTGGCCGACGCGGCCAGCGGATAGCGGCGGAACTCACCTCTTCGGCATTTGACGCCTACATCATCCTGACCACGCCCTCGGGCGAACAGCTGGACAACGATGACGGCGAGGATGGCACCAACAGCCGTCTGGACACAGTCATCCAGGAAGACGGCGAGTATCAGGTGACGGTCACCTCCTACGCCGCCGGCGAGACCGGATCGTACCGGTTCGCGGTCGTCCCGAGCCAGGGATCGCCGCGCCAGGCTTCGGTCCAGGGCGGCCCGCGCGTCTTCGCCATCATGGTCGGCATCTCTGACTACGGCGACGTCGCCAACGATCTTCCGTACACGGATGAAGACGCCGAGAAGCTGGCCGAGACGCTGCAGCGGGGCGGGGTGTTGAACCCCTCCAGCGTCGTGCTGACCAATGCTGAGGCCACCGTCGGCGGCGTGCGTCGCGCCTTCCAGCAGGTCTCGCGTCAGGCCGGACCCGACGACATGTTCCTGTTCTTCTTCTCCGGCCACGGCAGCCAGGAAGACACCCAGGCCAGCTCGGTGGAGCCGGACGGCCGCACCGAGTCCATCGTCCTGCGCGACGGCGAGATCACCGACCAGGAGATGGCCCAGCTGTTCGACGGGCTGAACACCCGCCTGTCGCTGCTGGTGCTCGACAGCTGCTTCTCCGGCGGCTTCGCCCGCAACGTGGTCGACCGCCCGGGCGTCATGGGCCTGTTCTCGTCCGAGGAGGACCTGACCAGCGCGGTGGCCGACAAGTTCGAGGCCGGCGGCTATCTGTCCCACTTCCTGCGCGCCGGTCTGGCCGGGGCGGGCGACGGAGACGGCGATGGCGCCGTGACGGCGGGCGAACTGGCCACCTATCTGCGCCGCCAGTTCGTCGCCGAGGTCGATAACGTCGAGGCCGAGACCATGGAAGGCCAGCGCAACTACCAGAATCTGGTCATCGACCGGGGCGGGGTGCAGGTGGACGACGTCGTCCTGCGCCTGGCCTCCAGCGGCTATAACTCTGGTTCGCACTGAGCCTGTCCCGATTTCAGCAGGAGTAAAGCCGATGACCATCCTTCGCGCCGCCGCCGTGGCCGCCGCCGTTCTCGCCCTCGGCGCCTGCCAGCAGGAGGAGCCCGAGGCCCCGGCCGTGCCCGCAACCCCGGTCGCTGAGGTGGTCAGCGGCGCGACCGGCGCCGATCAGGCGGTCGCCTGCATGGCCTATCTGGCTCTGAAGCAGGGGGCGCTGGAGGCCCAGACGCCCCCCGGCGACGTCACCGCCGTCCGCGCCGCGATGAACGACTGGGAAGGCCTGGCGCTGATGTCTATGACCCAGGACGAGGTGACCCAGTATTTCGCCAGCTCCTTCGCTGTCGAGGACGACGCCTCACCCGGCAAGATCGAGGTCACCTCGGCCTGGTGCCTGGCGAACAAGCCCGCCTCCTCCTGATAGATGGACCTCGCCTCGCGGGGCTCGTCTGGTGCATGAGGGGCGCATGAGCGCGACACCAGGTGACAACCAGGGCCACTACGCGGAGCTGGAATACACTGCCGGCTACTACCACGAGCTGGTGCCGGCCCATCTGCGGTTCTGTGGCCTGATTGCGGGGGTCGATGTCGCCGTTCCAGAGGCGCCGACCTACCTGGAACTGGGCATGGGGCAGGGGGTGTCGCTGGCGGTTCACGCCGCCGCCAACCTCGGCGACTATTGGGGCGTCGATATCAATCCGGCCCATGTCGCGACTGCACGGGAGCTGGCGGCCTCGTTCAACGGCGCCCTGCATCTGGACGCCCGGAGCTTCGAGGCGTTCGCGGCCCGGGACGACCTGCCGCTGTTCGACATCATAACCCTGCACGGAGTCTGGAGCTGGGTTTCGGATACCAGCCGGCGGGTCATTGTCGACCTGATCCGGGACCGGCTGAAGCCCCGAGGCGTCGTCTACTTGAGCTACAACTGCCAGCCGGGCTGGGCGTCGCGGTCGCCGGTGCGCCACCTGCTGAAACTGGGCCATGCCGCGCGACCGGGCGGCGACGCCGAAGGCCGGATCGAAGCGGCGCTGGAGTTCATGGAGGATGTCGCGGCCGCCGACGGCCGCTTCTTCGCCGACAACCGCCCCGCCGCCAGCCATGCCGCGTCCCTGCGCAAGGTCGGCGCGCAGTACATCGGCCACGAATATCTCAACGCCGACTGGCACGTCCCGTATTTCTCGGAGGTGGCCCAGGCCCTGGCGGAGGCGGACCTCGGCTTCGTCACCTCCGCGCGCCTGCTGGACCGGGTCAACGCCATCCATCTCCCGCCCGCCAGCCTCGCCCTGCTGGACCGGCAGAAGGATACAGTCCTGCGCGAGTCCGTCCGCGACTTCCTGGTCAACCAGCAGTTCCGCCCCGATGTCTTCGCGAAAGCGACACGCACGCTGTCGCCCTCCGAAAAGGCGGCGCGCCTCGACGCCCAGGCCTTCGTTCTCATCTGCGGCCTCGACGAGATCGACTTCCAGCTGACCGGCGCCCAGGGCGAGGTCGTTCTGTCTGAAACGACCTACGGCCCCCTGGCCGTCGCCTTGGCGAACGACGACTTCCGCCCGAAGACGACGACCGAGTTGATGGCCGCGTCCGGCGTCTCCACCCTCCGGCGCAGCGACGTCATTGCCGCCCTGATCAACCTTGTGGGCATGGGCGTGCTCAGGCCGGCGCAGGCCTTCACGCCTGAAATCCGCGCGCGATGCGACGCCTGCAATCGCCTCGTCCTTGACCGCGCGGTGACCGGACCGCACCTGAAACATATGGCCTCGCCCGTGACCGGCGGCGGCATCCTGACGCCCCGGTCGGCCCAGCTGTTCCTGAGCGCCTGGCTCGCCGGGGCCCGCACGACAGGCGAGATCGCCCACTCGGTCTGGCAGGTGTTCGAGACCACCAACGAACGCGCCGTGCGCAATGGCCACGAGGCGGTTACCCCCGAGGATAATCTGGCGGCGATCGGCCACATGGCGCGCCGCTTCCTCGACCAGACCGTGCCCCTCTATCGGGCCCTGGCGATCCTGTAGCCGATCAGTCCCACGACCCCGTCGGCGGCGCATAGGCGTCCATCGACTGAAGCAGGGTCGAGATGAGCCGCCGTTCTTCCTCGTCCAGCTCGGGGCGCCAGACGTCGAAGATCAAGACGATCCGCGTGCTATCGCTGCGGTTCCAGGCCTCGTGTTCGATCGAGTCGTTGAACATCCAGGCCTTGCCTTTTTCCCAGGTGCGGGTCTGGTTGCCGACGCGGAACACACAGTTCGGCGGCACGACCAGCGGCAGGTGGCACAGCAGCCGGGTATTCACCACGCCGGTGTGAGGCGTGATGTGCGCGCCGGGTTTCAGCTGCGAAAAGTTGATCAGCGGCGAGCGGCCGTTCACGTGGCACAGCGGGGCTGCGTTCATCACCGCCATCGTGTTGCGGAAGCGGGCCACGTTCTCCGTCTCCCGGCCATCCTTCCACAGGTAGTAGGAACTCCAGTCCATGTTGTCGGTCAGTTTCGACGGCGCACGAATTATCATGTCATCCTTGGACTGGACGTAGGGCTCAAAGGCCTTGTCCTCGTCGATGACGTTCATGACTTCCGCGGCGACGGCATCCGTGGCGTCCTCGACCGCGTCCATCCAGGGCGTCGCCTCGCGTGGATAGAACTCCACGTCCGGGAGACCCGGGTAATAGAGAAAGCGTGGTTGCTGGACGTACAGCTTGCGGCGGCCGGTCAGGACCTCCAGGGCGTGGGTGAACCGCTCCGGCGCCCTGCCCTCGCGATAGCCGGCCTCGGCCAGTTCGGAGCGCACGAAGCCCTCCAGATCGGTCTTCAACTGTTCCCGTCGCGCCCTCGTTCGGGCCACGCCAGCGATGAGGTCCGGAGCCAGGGAGGGATGGCCGGCGGCCGCCGCCTCGACTAGCCCGAAATGCGCATTGGCCTCTCTGCGCTCGCCCTTGGCCGCCAGAGCCTCGGCCTTGACCAGCAGGGCTCGCAGCTGGCGCGGATCAAGCTGTAAAGCGCGGTTCGCCGCGTCCAGCGCCGCATCCGTCTCGTCCAGATTCCAGAGGGCGGTGGCGAGCAGGGCATGGGCGCCGGCGTCTGCCCGACCCGTGGCCGTGGCCTCTTCCAGCCGCGCCCTGGCGGAGCGCCAGTCGCCGGCGCGGAACGCCGCCATCGCGGCTTCGAGAATGGGACGGTCGGAGGGAAGCCACTGCATGGCGCGTTCCTAGCGCGCGTCCGCCTTCGCCTCAATCACCGTCAGCCGTAGCGCGGGATCAGACCCGGCTGCGGCGTCCGGTCGGACAGGTTGACGAGGCGTCGTGCACAGAGATGCGCCCCAACGATCCGGTCTTCGGGCAGTCCTCGCAGCCCCCGGTGCCCGGCGTCACGGTGTTGACCGTCGTCAGGTATCCGCCGCGGTCGCTCATGACACGGGTTTCCTTTCGCCGACGATCGTGGGGATCAGTTCCGACACGGTCGGGTGAATATGCACCGTGTGCTGCAGGGTGGACGCTCTGGCCCCTGATGCCATGGCGTTGACGACGGCATGGATCGCCTCGTCACCGCCGGGGCCGAGGATGGCGCCGCCCAGGATGGCCTGGGTGTCCGCATCGATGACGATCTTCATCAGCCCCCGGGTCTCGTCCTTCTCGACGGCGCGGCCGACCCGGGTCATGGGACGGACCCCGACCTCGATACGGTGACCGGCGGCCAGCGCCTGAGCCTCTGTCAGCCCGACCCGACCCAGAGGCGGATCGACATAGAGGGCGTAGGTGTCGATCCGGTCGGTCACCTTCCGGTCCGCGCCGGCCAGAAGGTTGTCGGCCACGATCTCGAAATCGTTGTAGGCGGTGTGGGTGAAGGCTCCGCGCCCGTTGCAGTCGCCCAGAGCCCAGATGCCGCCAACGGTCGTTCGCAGCTGGTCATCGACGGTGATGGCGCCCCGGGCATCGACAGCGATCCCGGCCTTGTCGAGGTCCAGATCGTCGGTGTTGGGACGCCGACCGACGGCCAGCAGGACGTGGGTTCCCAGCACCTTCGGCTCGTTGTCGGTGCAGTCGACGCCGACGGCGATTTGGTCGCCGCGCATGGCGAAGGTGATGCAGTCAGCCTTCAGCCGGAAGCGGACGCCCTCGGCCTCCAGCGCCGCCTGGATGGCCTCAGAGATGTCCGTATCCTCACGCTGGATGATCCGGTCGCCCTTCTCGACAACGGTCACCTCGGAGCCGAAGCGCCGGAACATCTGGGCGAACTCCAGCCCGATATAGCTGCCGCCGACGACGACCAGATGCTCCGGCAGCGCGGTCAGTTGCAGGATCGTCGTGTTGGTCAGGACCGGCACGTCGTGCACGCCCGGCATGTCGGGAATGACCGCCCGTCCGCCGAGGTTGAGGAAGATCCTGGGGGCGGAGATCCGCGACGCGCCGACCTGCATCTCCGTCGGCGACAGGAAGCGGGCGTGGCCTTCCAGGACGGTGCATCCCTTCATCCCGTCCAGCCAGCCGCGGACGCCGCTGCTGGCCGTATCGACGACCTTGTCCTTCCGCGCCATCACCCTGGCGAAGTCGATCGAGACCGGGCCGGCGATGACGCCGAAATCTCCGGCGCGGCGGGCGATGTGGGCGGCGTGGGCGCTGGCGACCAGGGTCTTGGTCGGCATGCAGCCGGTGTTGACGCAGGTGCCGCCGAACCGCCCGCGCTCGACCAGACAGACGGTCTGGCCTGCCGCGACCAGCCGTTCAGCCAATGGCGGCCCGGCCTGACCCGCCCCGACAATGATGGCGTCATAGGTTTTCATCAGGACCCTGTATCAGATCAGAGCGATGATCAGCACAGCCCCGCTGACCGCGACGACGTCCTCGATCAGGGCGGCGGGCAGATCGCGGTCGAACGCCGTGGCCAGCCGAGCCCGGGCCTCGGCCCCGCCATAGGTCCCGATCACGGCGCCGACGACGCCCGCGACCAGACCCCCGACCAGCGATCCCCCCGCGATGCCGATGGCGGCCCCGCCCAGGCCGCCCATCAGGATGCGGGTGATGAACTGGATCGGGAGCTTGCGGCTCGGCGTCTTCGGCAACTGGTCGGTGATCAACTCCGCGATCGCCGCGAGAGTCAGGATGATCGGCGCCGCGATATGACCAAGGAAAGCCAGTGGGGTCCCGACCAGCGGCACGATGCCCAGCCAGGCGGCCCAGGCGATGGCGGCGGGCGCCGTCATGGCGCGTAGACCGGCGACGACGCCGATGGCGAAAGCAAGAAGATACAGCGTCATGGTCGCCTTCCCGATCGAGCTTGGGTCTGGACCTTGCCCTCATCGGCGCGCCGGCGCGAGGCTCATGCTGAATGTTGTTCGGTCGCCGTATCGCTCGACAGCGGCGACCCGGAGGATCAGGGTCAAGGTCCAGTTGTTGAATGAGCGCCCCATGTCCGCACGCCTCCGCCTCGCAGTCCTCGCCGCCTGTGTCGTTTCCGCCTCGGCCGCCGTCGCCCAGGAAGGCCGGGTCGATCCGGAGCGGCTGAACGCGGCCGTCGCCGTGCTCGCCGGGGATGAATTCGAAGGGCGCGCCCCGACCACGCCGGGCGAGGAGAAGTCGGTCACCTGGATCGCGGGACAGTTCCGGGCCCTGGGCCTCGAACCCGCCGGCGACGACGGGACCTGGTTCCAGACCGTGCCGATCAACCGCTTCGTCCATGACGGACCGGCGGTGATCACGGCCAGGGCCGGCGGCGAGACGATCACGTTCCAGCGCGGGACCGACATCATCGCCAACAGCCACCGGCCCCAAGACCACATCACCATCACCGAAGCGCCGGTGGTCTTCGTCGGCTACGGCGTCGATGCGCCGGAGCGAGGCTGGGATGACTTCAAGGGTGTCGATGTCCGCGGCAAGGTCGTGCTGATGCTGGTCAACGACCCGGACTTCGAGGTCGCGCCTGACAGCCCCACGGCGGACCGTTTCGACGGCCAGGGCATGACCTGGTACGGCCGCTGGGTCTACAAATTCGAAGAGGCGGCCCGACGCGGCGCGGCGGCGGTCTTCGTGATCCATGAGACGGCGGGCGCCGGCTATCCGTGGAACACTTTGCAGAACTCCTCCACCGCCCCCGGCCTGGACATCGTCCGCGCCGATCCGGAGCGCGAGCGGGTTCAGGCCCAGGGCTGGATCCAGCAGGCACAGGCGGCGCGGTTGATGACGGCGGCGGGCCTCGACTATGCGACCCTGAAGACCGCGGCCCAGTCGTCGGACTTCCGGCCCGTGGCGCTGGACGGGGTGACGATGTCGCTCGATTTCGGCCAGACCTTCAGCCGCCTGACGACCCGCAACGTCGCCGCCCGCCTGCCGGGGACCAGCCGTCCGGACGAGACCGTCATGTACGGGGCCCACTGGGACGCCTACGGCCGCGCGGTCGCCAATGCGGCCGGCGACGACATCTATAACGGCGCCGTGGATAACGCGACGGGGGTGGCGGCGGTGCTGGAACTGGCGCGTCTCTATGCCGAGGCGCCGCGCACCGACCGCTCGGTCCTGTTTGTCTCCTGGGCGGCGGAGGAGGCCGGGCTGCTGGGCGCCTACTACTATGCGGCGCATCCGCTGGTTCCGCTGGAGACCACGGTGGTCAACATCAATATGGACAGTTTGCTGCCCGGCCCGGCGTCGTCCGAGATCGTGGTCATCGGCTTCGGCAAGACCGACGCCCAGAACCGGCTCGCCGATCTGGCGTCGGAGGAGGGGCGGTCCCTGATCCCCGATCCGGCCCCCCAGGTCGGCGCCTTCTATCGCTCGGACCATTTCCCGCTGGCGAAGATGGGCGTCCCGGCCCTGTTCGCCGCCGCCGGCTTCACCGGTGCCTCGGACGCCAGCCGCGCCTATGTCCGCGACCGCTATCATCAGCCGACCGACGAATGGGCCGCCGACTGGTCCATGGAGGGGGCGGCCCGGGACGTACAACTGCTTTACCGGGTCGGCCGTGATCTGGCCGAGGGCTCGGACTGGCCCGCCTGGACGCCCGGCAACGAGTTCGAGGCCGTGCGTGAGGCCAGCGCGGCGTCACGAGAGGAATGAGAGAAACGGGTGGAGGAGGGGGCTCTCGCCTCGAACCGAAACCCCGGGGCAGAGTTGGTGTCGCGGCTGCCCGCCAGAAGAATGGTGGATGCTGCAGGGATTGAACCTGCGACCCCCTCGGTGTGAACGAGGTGCTCTCCCGCTGAGCTAAGCATCCATCTCGGGCCCCGCAGGCAAGGCGCCAAAGCGGGGAGGCGCGGACATAGCCCGCTCCCCGATCAGAGGCAAGCCTCAGATGCCGGCCGCCCGAACCCCCTCCGGCGTCTCCGCGTCCGGGTCGCCCGGCAGCCAGGCGACGTGGCCATCATAGATGCCCTCGTTGAGGATGCCTTCCTCCTTGGCCACCAGCACGGGGACCAGCATCTGGCCCGTGACGTTGGTCGCGGTGCGCATCATGTCGATGATCCGGTCGATGGCGACGATATAGCCGATCCCCTCCAGCGGCAGGCCGGCCGTCGACAGGGTCAGGGTCAGCATGACGATGCTGGTCCCCGGCACGCCCGCCGTGCCCAGCGACCCGAGGATCGCCGTCAGCCCGATCAGGACGTACTGGGTCAGAGACAGCTCGATCTGGAAATACTGGGCGATGAAGATGGCCGCGATGGCCGGATAGATGGCGCCGCAGCCATCCATCTTGACGTTGGCGCCCAGGGGCACGGCGAAGGCCGCATAGGCCTGGGGCACGCCGAGCCGCTCGACCGTCTGACGCAGGGTGATGGGCAGGGTGCCGATCGACGACGAGGTCGCGAACGCCGTCTGCTGGGCCGCGAAGGCCCCGCGGAAGAAGCTGGTCGCCTTCAGCCCGTGCAGCTTCAGCAGGCCCGAATAGACGATCAGAATGTGGAAAAGACAGGCCGCATAGATGGCGATGATGAACTTGCCGAGCGGCAGCAGCGCCTCCCAGCCATAGCCGCCGACGACCGAGCCGATCAGGCCGAACACGCCGAACGGGGTCAGCTGGATGACCCAGCGGGTGATGCGGAAGATGATGGCGGCACCCTCGTCGACGAACCGTCGCGCCGTCTGGGCCCGGTCGCCCAGCGCCACCAGCGCCGCCCCGACCAGCGCCGAGAAGAAGATGATCTGCAGCACCCTGCCTTCGGCCAGGGCCGCGAAGGGGTTGGTCGGGACGATCCCGATCAGCACGTCAAGCGGCGTCGGGATCTCCCGCGCGCGCACCTCGCCGAGCGGCAGGTTGGCCAGCCCCACGCCCGGATTGATCAGATGCCCGAAGGCGAACCCGACCAGAACGGCCAGCAGGGAGGTGATCGCAAACCACATTATGGTCCGCGCCCCCAGCCGGATCGCCCCGGCGCCTTCGCCCAGCTTGGCGATCGACGAGGCGATGGTGAACAGCACCAGGGGCGCCACGACCATCCGGATCAGGTTCAGGTAGATGTCGCCGATCGGCTGGAGCCAGACGGTCGCCTGTTCCCTCAGGATCAGACCGGCGACGATGCCCAGCGCGAACCCTGCGGCGGTGCGTTGCCACAGGGGAATGGCGAAGAATCTGGCGAACATACAGGCGGCCTTCGGGGAGGAGCCTCTCAAGATGTTGGCGGCAGCCCTGCGCCGCAACGCGATGGAGACGCAGGAATTCTGCAAAGAGGGTTAGAAAATCTCTTTCGTCATCCTGCGGCGAAGCGCAGCGGAGACCGGGGGACCCAGCGGCGCGCGAGAGCGCGAACCTGTCGCGGACACTGCTGCTTCCGACATCGTGCCTGAAACGATCGCCTTCGTCGCCGCTGCGTCCCCCGGTCTGCGCCGCTAAGCAGCGGCTTGCCGGAAGAGGACGAAAGAAGAAGGTTCAGTGCGCCCCGTTCAACGCCGCATACACCGCCGCATAGTCCCCGCGCCGGTCCGCCTCGCTGAGGAACTTCACCCGCCCCACCAACACCTCTGCCTCGCCCGCCTCGAACAGTGCCAGGCTCTCGGCCGTGAACTCGGCCAGCGGCATCGATCGCGGATCCTCCGCATGCCCGGGCATCAGGTCGGTCGCCACCGCCGGCGGGGCCCATTCGATCACCCTGACCGAAGTCCCGGCGAGTTGCGTCCGCAGCGACTGGCTCCACGAGCGAATCGCCGCCTTGGTCGCCGAATAGGTCGGGGTCGCCGCCAGCGGCACGAAGGCCAGGCCTGACGACACGGTCACGAAACTGGCCGCCGGCTTCGTCAGTAGATGCGGCAGGACCGCCGCTGCCAGCCGGATCGTGCCCAGCAGGTTGATAGCGACCGTCTCGTCCACGACGCTCATGTCGAATACGCCGTCCGACAGATCCTCGGCCTTCATGATCCCGGCGTTGGAGATCACCGCATTCAGGTCCGGATGGGCGGCGATCACCCTGGCGGCGAAGGCTTTGATCGAGCGGGCATCGGCCACGTCCACGGTCTCGAACACCATCCCCGGATTGGCGGCACAGACCCCTTCCAGCACCTCGGCGCGGCGGCCGGCGATGATGACCTTTGCGCCCTTTGCATGCAGGGCCTCGGCGAAAGCGCGGCCGATCCCGGTGCCGCCGCCGGTGATCAGGACGGTGTCGTTTGCGGTATCCATGGGTGTCTCCTCGGGGGTGTGAACCGATGACGGATCAGCTATACCCGACACTCTCTGTCGGGAAGCAGGTACCCGAAAGTTCTATACGCGCCCATGAGAAACCAATGACCAGCACGGCCGCAGTCCGCCCTCCCGTTTTCGATCATCCGCCGGTCGATCCGCGCGTCGAGGCCCTGGTCAACGAGGTCATCGGCCGCGTCGCCGACAAATGGACCATGATTGTGCTGGATGTCCTGGCCGAGCACGGCGAGTTGCGCTTCACCCGTCTCGGTGAACTCTCCGGCGGCGTCAGCCAGAAGATGCTGACCCAGACCGTGCGTCGGATGGAACGCGACGGCCTCGTCATCCGCACCGTCCATCCGGTCGTCCCGCCCAAGGTCGAATACCGCCTGACTGACCTCGGCTTCAGCCTTGCCGAGGCCTTCTGCGGGGTGTGGCTATGGGCCGAGACAAACCTGGAACGGATCGAGGCCTCGCGAGCCGCGTTCGATGCGGCGAAAGCGGGCTAGCCGATCAGCCGAGCGACTGTGACCAGGGTGACAATGACCGTGCCTGTCAGCGCCACGCGATTGTGACGATGCAGGTAGGCGAGAACTTCTCCGAACACAGGCTTCTCCTTTTCGGGAGGAGCAGCTTGACAGTGAGATCTAAAGATCGGGTTAGGCGCCCGCCAGGGCCCGCGTTACATAATGCTCCACCACGATTATATCGACGGCTTCCTCGATGTCCTCGAACGCGTCGACGATGACGTCGGGCTCCAGATCCTCAATGGGCACGGGGGTGTAGCCGAAGCTCACGCCGATCGACGGGATGCCGGCGTCGCGCGCACAGTCGATGTCGGGCGCTGCGTCGCCGACCATGACGGCGCGGGCCGGGTCGCCGCCGACGGACCGGATCGCCTCGATCACATGGGCGCCCGAGGGTTTGCGTTGGCTGACCCGGTCAGGGCCGACGATGGCGGCGAAATGCTTCGTCAGGTCGATCTTGCCCAGCAGCAGTTCCGAAAGGTCCGACCGCTTGTTGGTCACGACGATCAGGGTGGCGCCGCGCGCGGCCAGGGCTTCCAGGGTCTCGACCACGCCCTCGAACGGCCTGGAGTGGTCGGCGATGTGGTCGATGTAGTCGGCGATGAAGGCGTCGAACAGGACGGGGTCGTTCGCCGCCTCGACGGGCGCTCCCCCCAGCTCGAAACCGTGGACCAGCAAGGCGCGCGCGCCGCCGCCGATCAGTTCCCTTGCGCTCTCCATCGGCGCGGGCGGCAGGCCTTTCAGGGCCAGCATCCGGTTCAGCGTGCCGACCAGGTCCTCATGCGTCTCGACCAGGGTGCCATCCAGGTCGAAGGCAAGGGTCCAGCCTTCGAGGTCACGTTCGATCATCAGTCGTCTCCCGTCGGCCGTCCCGATGGGCTAGACCACGGCGCGTGACTAGACCCCGGACCGATTCATGACCACCCATCCCAGAGCCGCCATCATCCTTGCCGCCGGCCAGGGGACGCGGATGAAGTCGCCCCTGCCCAAGGTGCTGCACCCGGTCGGCCACCGCGCCATGCTGGACCACGCCATCGATGTGGCCGAGGCCCTGCACTGCGAGCGGATCGTCGTCGTGGTCGGCGCCCACTCCCCGGAGGTCCGCGCCCATGTCGTGGCGCGTCTGGGCGAGGACGCCGTTGCGGTCCAGGACCCGCCCATGGGCACGGGCCACGCTGTCCGCGCCGCCGAGGCGGTGCTGGGCGACTTCATCGGTCAGGTCGTGGTCACCTATGGCGACGTGCCCCTGATGCGCGCCGCCGACATCGAGGCGGTGTTCGAGACGCACGACGGCGTCACTGTGATCGGCTTCGAGGCCGCCGACCCGGGCGCCTATGGCCGTCTGGTCATGGACGGCGAAACCCTCGCCGCCATCACCGAAGCCAAGGAGGCGTCGCCTGAGGTTCTGGCAATAATCACTTGTAATTCAGGTGTTATGGCCGCACCGGTAGGCCTGTTGTTCTCCCTTCTAGCCGAGGTGAAGAACGACAATGCCAAGGGCGAATACTATCTGACCGACGTCGTCGAACTGGCCAGGAAGCGCGGAGAGCCGACCCGGGTGACCATGGCCTCAGAGGACTCCGTCATGGGCGTTAACGCACAGTTCGAACTGGCCCAGGCCGAGGCCCTGTTCCAGAAGATCCAGCGCGAGACCTTCCTCGCCGCCGGCGTCACCATGTCGGCGCCGGACACCGTCCACTTCGCCTGGGACACCGAGGTCGGGGCCGGATCAATCATTGATCCGTTCGTCGTCTTCGGCCCCGGCGCCCGCGTCGCCGAGCGCGCCCGCATCCGCAGCTTCAGCCATATCGAGGGCGCCACGGTCGCGACCGGCGCAGAGGTCGGCCCCTACGCCCGCCTGCGGCCCGGCGCGGACCTGGGTGAGGACGTAAAGGTCGGCAACTTCGTTGAGGTCAAGAATGTTCGCATGGATGCGGGCGCCAAGGCCAGCCACCTGTCCTATCTCGGGGACGGTTCGGTCGGGGCGGGCGCGAACATCGGCGCGGGCACGATCTTCTGCAATTACGACGGCTACAACAAAGCCCTGACGACTGTAGGCGAGGGGGCCTTCATCGGCTCCAACGCGTCTCTGGTCGCCCCGGTGACCATCGGCGCGGGCGCCATCGTCGGCTCGGGCTCGGTGATCGTCGAGGACGTCCCCGCCGATGCCCTGGCGCTTGCCCGTGGCCGTCAGGTGAACAAGGACGGCGCCGGCGCGGCCTTCCGCAACAAGGCGAAAGCGAAGAAGGCGAAGTCCTGGTGAGCGATCTGCAAAAACAACGCGCCGGAGAAGCCGCCGCCCTGCGCGTCGAGGCTGGCATGGTCGTCGGCCTGGGCACCGGCTCCACCGCCGCCTGGTTCGTCAAGGCTCTCGCGGCGCGTGGCCTGAACGGCCTGCGCTGCGTCCCGACCTCGGAGAAGACCGCCGACCTAGCCCGGGAACTGGGCCTGCCGCTGGTCACGCTGGAGGATGTCTCCCGCATCGACCTGACCGTCGACGGCGCCGACGAGATCGGGCCCGGCCTGGCTCTGATCAAGGGCGGCGGCGCGGCCCTGCTGCGCGAGAAACTGGTGTGGGAGGCGTCCAGCCGCTGCATCGTTATCGCCGACGCGGCCAAGGTCGTGCCGGTTCTGGGCGCCTTTCCCCTGCCGATCGAGGTGGTCGCCTTCGGTCACAAGACGACGGGCAACCGAATCGCCGACGTCCTGATCGACCACGACATCCAGATGCCCGCCCGTCTGCGTCAGGCGGATCGCGGCGTGGTCCGCACCGACGGCGGCAACGTTATCTACGACGCCAGATGCCAGGCCATCCATGACCCGGTCCGTCTCGCCGACGACCTGAAGCTGATCACCGGCGTGGTCGAGCACGGTCTGTTCCTCGACCTTGCTGACGAGGCGATCATCGGCACGGACACGGGCGTGGAGATCAGGCTGCCCTGACCTCCACGCCGGCTCCGGCGCTATTCTTCGGCGCTGTTCAGCCGGGAGTGGGCGCGATGGATCGAACTGGCGATTTCGCGATTGCTCGCCCGCGTGCTGCGCAGGGTGCGCCGGGCGTCATACAGTCCTTCGAGATAGGCGAGGTCCCACTGCGTCAGGCCTTCGGCCGTCTCGGGCGCATCGAACACGTTCAGCACCGAGGCGTAGGCGCTGGTGTCCGCTTCAGGGTCGATCTGGGCGAAGACCACCATCGAGACATAGTCCGCCAGTTGCTGGGCCGAAACGTTCGCCACCTGGTCCACATCCAGCACCACGACAGTCTGGATGATCTCGTCGACGACCTGGGTGGTCAGGTTCGAGGCGCGGCGCGTCGTCACGATCGGGGCATAGGTGTGCGAGTGATCGCATTCGTTGCGGCAATCGCCCGGCAGTCGCACGGCGCGGAGGCCCGTGTCGGTATCGACGGGCATGCTGACGGTCCACCAGCGAACCGGCGCATCGGAGGCCTTGAACGCGTCATAGGCCGTAAAGCCACGGTCCATGCCGCTGCCGCCCATCAGGAAGCGCGAGCGTCGCTCGGTCAGGGCCTGTGTCGCGGCGTCCGCGTCCGCGGCGGCGACGATCACGACGTTGGGCTGGCACCCCGGACGGCCGCTCTCTAGGCCCAGATCCTGGGCGACGGTCTGGACGCGATCGACGATGTACTGGCCGACGTCAGTGCGCAGATTGGCCACCCCGACGCACACGCGATTGTCCCAGCGCGCCAGACCCCGGTTACGTGCCGGGGCGGCGACCTCATCGACAAAGTTCAGGATCATGGTGTCCAGCGGACGGCCCGTGACCTCGATGTCCTCCAGCCGGATAGGCTCGCCCGTCTGGGCCACCTGCGGCGCCACCTGGAGCGGCCGGTTCGACGCATTGGCGTCACCCTCGATCGACAGGGTGGCCATAACGGCCAGGGCGGCGAGCGTAAGCATGGCGGTGTCTCTCCTGAACAGGTCCCGGAGACGAGGCTAACACTGATCTGTGGTTGTTCAACTGCGGCTGGTGCAACGCGCTTGCCGTGGCCTGAGAGCGACAGGCGCCACCCGCGCTGGGCGCGTTCCTGAGGCCCCGACACCGGCCTGTTCGAGCCCTGCCGTCACTGCGCAACGGTCAGGGGGGCCCGAGGCCTGGAGCTGAAGCGGGAAGGGCGCTTGTCCCGAGCGTCAGCGGCGCCTAAATCCGTCCGCCGACGCCGCCAGCGACGCCCGGCCTCTCCGGACGCTTCGGACGCTTCGGACTGTGTTTTCCGTCCGCTTCGAGATCGCCATGGCCGACTACGACTACGACCTCTTCGTCATCGGCGCCGGGTCCGGCGGGGTGCGCGCGGCGCGTCTGACGGGCCTCGGCGGCAAGCGCGTCGCCATAGCCGAAGAGTTCCGCGTCGGCGGCACCTGCGTCGTTCGGGGCTGCGTGCCCAAGAAATTCATGGTCATGGCCTCGGACTTCGCCCACCAGTTCGAAACCGCCGAGGGCTATGGCTGGACGGTGGAGGCCAGCTTCGACTGGCCGAAATTCATCCAGGCCAAGGACGTCGAGATCGCCCGACTGTCGGGCATCTATGCCGCCAACCTCGGCAAGGCGGGGGTCGAGCTGATCCACGGCCGTGCGGTCCTGAAGGATGCCCACACCGTCGAGATCGTCGGCAAGGACCAGACGATCACCGCCGAACGCATTCTGATCGCCACGGGCGGCCGGCCCTGGATGCCGGACGACCTGCCGGGCATCGAACACGCCATCACGTCGGAAGGGGCCTTCCACCTGCCCGAACTGCCCAAACGCATCCTGATCGCAGGCGGCGGCTATATCGCGGTGGAGTTCGCCGGCATTTTTGCGGGCCTGGGGGTTGAAACGACCCTGATCTATCGCGGCCCGAACATCCTGCGCGGTTTCGACGACGACGTTCGCGCCCACCTGGCCGGCGAGATCGAGAAGCGCGGGATCAAGGTGATCCTGGGTTCCCAGCACACCGAGATCACAAAGACCGCGACGGGTCTGATGAACGTTCTTGAAAACGGCATGGAGATCGAGACCGACGTCGTCATGTTCGCCACCGGCCGGGTCCCGCATGTCGTCGATCTGGGGCTGGAAACCGCCGGGGTCGAGCTGAACGAGAAGGGCGCTATCAAGGTTGACGCCCTGTCCCGGACCACCGCCGACAATATCTGGTCCATTGGCGACGTCACCGACCGGATGAACCTGACCCCTGTCGCCATCCGCGAGGCCGTGGCCTTCCACGAGACGGTCTACAAGGACAACCCGCAGCATTTCGACTACGAGGCCGTCGCCACGGCGGTCTTCAGCCAGCCGCCTGTCGGCGTCGTCGGCCTGGCCGAAAGCGAGGCCCGGCACACCTGCGCCAAGGGCGTCGATGTCTATGTGACCCGCTTCCGGCCGATGAAATACGCCTTCACCGGCAGTGATGAGCGGGTGCTGATGAAGCTGGTCGTCGATGCCGACACCGACCGCGTGGTCGGCGTCCACATCGTCGGTCCCGAGGCGCCGGAGATGATCCAGCTGGCGGCCATCGCCGTGAAGGCCGGCCTGACCAAGGCGCAGTGGGACGCCACCTGCGCCGTCCACCCTACGATGGCCGAGGAACTGGTGACCCTAAAGGTCAAGCAGTCGCAGGAAACGAGCGCGGGCTAAGCCGCACGTCTCCTCCCTGTCGCGCAGCGATGGGGAGGTGGCTCGGAGCGAAGCGGAGTGGAGGAAGGGCCGAATGTGGCCCAACGACGGGAGGGGTTCTTGCCGCCCTCCAGAACCCCTCCGTCAGCTCGCAAGGGCTCGGCGCCACCTCCCCATTCGCCAGGCGGCGAACAGGGAGGAGACCAGATTTGTTGTTTCGCAACCGCGAGAGGCCTATTCTTCTGCAATGACCAAGCGTTGGACCCCTGAATCCTGGAGAAACAAACCCATCGTGCACATGCCGATGGACTATCCGGACCCGCGCGCGCTCGCCGCCGTCGAGGACGAACTGCGCGCCCTGCCGCCACTCGTGTTCGCGGGCGAGGCGCGCAGCTTGACGGCCAAACTGGCCCAGGTCGAACGCGGCGACGCCTTCCTGCTCCAGGGCGGCGACTGCGCCGAGAGCTTCAAGGAGTTCTCGACCGACAACATCCGCGACACCTTCCGCCTGATCCTGCAGATGGCCGTCGTACTGACCTTCGCGGGTCGCAAGCCCGTGGTGAAGGTCGGCCGCATCGCCGGCCAGTTCGCCAAGCCGCGTTCCTCGGCGGTGGAGGAGATCGACGGCGTCGAGCTGCCATCGTACCGCGGCGACAACATCAACGGCTCGGCCTTTACGGCCGAGGAGCGGATCCCCGATCCCCAGCGTCTGCTGAAGGCCTACAACCAGTCGGCCTCGACCCTGAACCTGCTGCGCGCCTTCGCCGGCGGCGGCTATGCTGACCTTTACAACATCCATCGCTGGACTCAGGGCTTCGCCGACGGCGGCGTCGGCGCGCAGTACCGCGAACTGGCCGAGAAGATCGCCGAGGCCCTGGCCTTCATGGAGGCGGTCGGCGTCACGCCCGAATCCCATCCGGACCTCTCGCGCGTCGAGGTCTTCACCTCGCACGAGGCGCTGCTCCTGAACGTCGAGAGCGCCCTGACGCGCCTCGACGGCGGTTCGGGCGAATGGTTCGACACCTCGGCCCACATGCTCTGGATCGGCGAGCGCACGCGTCAGCTGGACGGCGCCCACGTCGAGTTCATGCGCGGTATCAGGAACCCGATCGGCGTGAAGTGCGGCCCGACGATGGAGCCGGACGACCTCTTGCCCCTGATCGACGCCCTGAACCCGGACAACACGCCCGGCCGCCTGACCATCATCGGCCGTTTCGGCCACGACAAGGTTCACGACCGCCTGCCGCGCCTGATGAAGGCCGCCAAGGCGCACGGCAAGAAGGTCATCTGGTCGATCGACCCGATGCACGGCAACACGCTGAAGGCCTCGAATGGCTACAAGACCCGCCCGTTCGATCGCATCCTGGGCGAGGTGAAGGGCTTCATCGAGGTGGCCGAGCACGAGGGCGTCCACCCCGGCGGCGTCCACCTGGAAATGACCGGCCAGAACGTCACCGAATGCCTCGGCGGCGCCCAGGCCGTGTCCGAGGACGACCTGTCCAGCCGCTACCACACCCACTGCGATCCGCGCCTCAACGCCGATCAGGCGCTGGAGCTGGCCTTCCTGGTGGCGGAGCGGCTGAAGTCGGGCCGCCTCAACAGGTCGAAGGCGGCATGACCACCGGGGCTGTCGGCAGGCCGGAGAGCGAGGATCGGGCAGGCCGCACGGCCTTCCAGGGCGCGCCCGGGGCCTTCAGCCACGAGGCCTGCATGGTCCTGCGTCCCTGGGACGAGCATGTGCCGTATGAGACCTTCGACGCAGCCATCGCCGCCGTGCAGTCGGGCGATTGCGACTGCGCCCTGATCCCGGTCGAGAACTCGACCATCGGTGTCGTGGAGCCAGCGGCGACCCTTGTGGCCGAGTCGGGCCTGCCGATTGTCGGCGATGCCTGGCGTCCCATCCGCATGGCCCTGATGGCGGTCGACGGCGCCGAGTTCGAACAGATCCGGACCGTGGCCAGCCATCCCATCGCCCTGCGCCAATGCGCCCGGACCGTGGCCGACATGGGCTTCGAGATCATCGAGGCCTTCGACACCGCCGGGGCCGCCCGGGAGGTCGCCGCGCTGGGCGACCGCACCCGCGCCGCCATCGCGCCGGTCGCTGCGGCCGAGGTTTACGGACTGACGGTTCTGCGCAACGATCTTCAGGATTCCGACGACAATCGCACGCGATTTGTTCTTCTGGCCCGCGAGCCGGGTTGACGTCGCACGATCGTTGCGTGTCTTAAGGCCCCATGGATCGCACACGATCCCCACAACCGGTTCGACTCATGTCCCCGCTGCGCGCTTCGCTTTCGATCCTTTCGCTCCGTTCGCGCGCGGCTGCCTGCTATCTCGGCTCCTGCTTTTACGGCTTTCGATACGCCGGCTGAGGCCTCGAGCATTCCTCGCTCCTGACAGCCTCGCCGGCGACCGCCCTCAACCAGGGCGGCGGCGCACCCCTTCGCCCTTCATCGAAATGCATCCCGTGAAAGCCCAAATCCCATGCCGAAATCGAACCTCCAGCAAGTCTGGCCCGACATGAATCCCGACGACATGTCGCCCGAGCAGATGGCCCTGGCCGCCCTGCGTCACGAGATCGACCTCGTCGACGACGAACTCCTGGTCCTGTTCCAGCGCCGCCTCGCCATCGCCGCTAAGGTCGGCCAGGCCAAGGACGCGCCCCACGGCCCCCACACCAAGCTCCGCCCCGACCGCGAACAGACCGTTTTGAGCCGCGTCATGGCCAGGGCCGAGCCCGAGAACGCCGTCGCCGTCGAGGGCCTGTGGCGCGAGATCGTCGGCTGGGGTCTGGCGCGCCAGGGCCAGCTTCAGGTCCAGGTCTGGGCTCCGACCGACCCGACCCGCGCCTTCGATGGCGCCCGCCATCGCTTCGGCACGGCCGCCTCGATCCGCATGGTCCGCGACCCGCAGGCCGCGCTCGCCTTCGCGGCGGAGGGCAAGGGTGTCGCTGTTCTGGCCGTGAACACCGAAGATTCCTGGTGGGTCGGTCTGCGCCGCGACTGGTCGAGCCTGAGCGTCTTCGACGGTTTCGGCTCGGCCGGCGGTCAGCCGACCTCTCTGGCTGTGGGCAAGATCGACCCGGCCGCCCTGCCCAGGGGCCGACGGGTCGTGGTCAGCGCGGGCGGGGACGCCGGCGACGGCGGCGGCGCGCGTCGCTGGGGCCTGAATACCCACCACGGCTGGACCCTGGCCCTGACCGAGGCCGACCTGACCCCCGGCGACGCCGAGGGCTGTGTCGGCGCGATCGGCTAGAGGGTCAGGCGGCGGGCGCGACTTGCGCGCGCGGCGTCACGCCGGGCTGCAGGGGGGCCGGCGAAGGCTGGCCCGGGTCGCCCGGCAAGGACTTGATGTAGCGATAGACGGCGCGCTTGTCGGCCTCCGACATCGCGCGGACGCTCGGCCAGGGCATGGGCGGCAGGCTGGCGCCCGTGCTCAGCAACTGGCCCCACTCGTCTTCGGAATGCCCCGCGACGGTCAGGCGCAGGTTCTTGCCGTAGCTGGTCCCCCAAGGGCCGCTGTGTCCCTCGGACGAGCCCTTCAGCCATTCGCTCTCCGGCGGCCGGGCCCCGCCGGTCATGGCGTACTGCGGCGTGTGGCAGTCGTTGCAGCCGCCGACCAGAACGACATAGCGGCCTGCCTCGATGTCGGACGCGGCGATGACGTGTGGCCCCCCGGCGCTGGTCGATAGCTTCACACCAGCCTGGTCGCAGCCGGACAGCAGGGCGGCGACGCCGAGACCCGCGACAACGAGCATCTTTGTGGTCATTTGATATTCCCCCGTTCGGTGAGGAGGGAACATGCACCACCGCCTGGGGTCAAGCTGGCGAGGGGTCAGACTGCCATGTTGTCGATCAGCCGCGTCGTTCCCAGCCAGGCGGCGGCCAGGATCCGGGCCGGTCCATCGACGACTCCGTTCGCAAATGCCGCCAGATCGTCGGCGCGGCGCACGGCGACATAGTCCACCCGCTCGAACCCGGCCTTCAGCAGCTCGGCGTAGGCCTCCCGCTCCACCGCTGCGAGCGGACGCCTGTCCGCCGCCTTCATCGCCGCCTCGGCCAGGATGCCGTTCAGCCTGCGCGCCACCGTCAGCTCGGCCTCGGCCAGATAGGCGTTGCGCGACGACAGGGCCAAACCGTGCCCGTCCCGCTCGGTCGCCGAACCCGCGATCTCGGTCGGGATGTCCAGATCACGGGCCATGCGGCGAACCACCAGCAACTGCTGATAGTCCTTCTCCCCGAACACGGCGACGTCGGCCTGGACCTGGTTGAGCAGCTTGGCCACGATCACGGCCACCCCGCCGAAGAAATGCGGCCGGAAGTCGGTCTCCAGCCCTTGCGACGGTCCGCCGACGCTGATGCCTGTGACGAAGCCCTCCGGATACATTTCCCCGACCGTCGGCGCGAACAGCAGGTCGCACCCGGCCCCGACCAGCAATCCCGCATCCTCTGTCTCGCGACGCGGGTAGGCGCCGAGGTCCTCATGCGCCGCGAACTGGGTCGGATTGACGAAGACGCTGGCGACCACCTTGTCCGCCCGCCGTCCAGCCTCGCGCACCAGGGTCAGATGGCCTTCGTGCAAGGCGCCCATGGTCGGCACGAAGGCTACGGCGAACCCCTGACGACGCCAGTCGCGCACGGTCGTGCGCAACGCTTCGACGGTTCGCGCGATGGGAAGGGGAGGAGCGTTCTCAGTCATGCTTACCGGGTTAACCCTTCGACTTAAGCCTGTTCGTGCACGGGACGGCAAAAGGTGCCCGGCTAAGGGTCGGCTTATGACGCCCAGCAGAATGCTTCGTCCAGTGCTCCTCGGTCTCGCCGGCCTCGCGACCTCGTCGTGCAGCCTGGTCGAGGGCGACCCGCACCGGTTCGAGTCCATGGCCCAGGCCGTGGCCGATATCCCTCTTGACGGGGGGCAGCGCCACAGTGTGCATCGACCCGTGCGCTCGGCGGCCGAGGGCGGCCTGCGTCCCGCGCTGGCCATGACCGAGGCGGTCGTGAACCCCGGCGCGCTGCGGGTCGAGGTCATGGATCCGCATGATCTGTGGGACGCGCGCGACGCCGGCCTGCGCGGCGCGGTCGAACGCGCCGCACCCGCCCTGATCGAGGCCGCGGCTCCCATGGTGGCTGAGGCGGTCGTCCAGCAGGTCTCGGACCGAATGCAGGCGCACCATGTCGAACGCGCTGTGGTCCGCTCCACTACGGCGGCCCCAACTGCGCCTGCGTCGCCTCGCACGACGCTTCAACTCGGCGCCTTCTCCAGCCCGGGCGCCGCCCGCGCCGCCTGGACGCGTATTGCCTCAGCCGGCCATGCGGTTGCCGAACTGTCTCCTGTGTTCGAAGCGGTTGAGGTCGATGGGCGCCGCCTGACCCGCCTCAAGGTCGTCGCCCCCGCCGACGCCGCCCGCGCCGTCTGCCGCGCCGCCGATGCGGCACAGCTGGGTTGCCTGCGCCGGGGCTAGCCTCCCAATCCATCATCCGTGCACCCCGGCCTTCGCCGGGGTGCACGGGTATAGGGGAGCGGTGAGCCCCGACGATCCCATCCACAGCCGTCTTTTAACCTTTCGTTGACGAAGGCGACGGCGAGCCCGATTCTGGCGAACCATGGCGACCGGCGAGTGAGTCGGTCGTCGCCAGCTTTCGGATCATCGGTTCATGACGCAGCCTCAGGTCATCGTCGTCGGCAACGAAAAGGGCGGGGCGGGCAAGTCCACCCTCGCCATCCATATCGTGTGCGGACTGCTGCACGCGGGCCGGCGGGTGGCCATCCTGGACCTGGACCTGCGCCAGCGATCCATGAGTCACTTCTTCGCCCACCGCGCCGCCTGGACCGCCGCCAACGGCGTGATCCTGCCCATGCCGATCGAGCCGGATCTCGGCGACGGCAAGGCTCTGGCCAAGGCCGGCGAGGCCGACCAGATCGCCTGCTTCGAGGCCGCCTTCGCCGAGGCGCAAGGCGCCGAAATCATCCTGATCGACACCCCCGGCGGCGACACCGCCCTGTCACGCGCGGCCCACGCCCGCGCCGACCAGATCGTTACCCCGATGAACGACAGCTTCGTCGACTTCGACATGCTGGGCACGGTCGATCCGGTGACGCTCGACCTTCTCAAGCCCTCCACCTATTCCGAGAGCGTCTGGGAGGCCCGCAAGCACCGCGCGATCTCGGAAGGCCGCCACGCCGCCATCGACTGGGTCATCATCACCAACCGCATGGCCGTCGCCGAGGCGCGCAATCGTCGCCGCCTGGACGACAAGATGCAGAAACTGGCCAAGCGGGTCGGCTTCCGCGTCGGTCCGGGCCTGCGCGACCGGGTCATCTACCGCGAGCTCTTCCCTTTCGGCCTGACCGTCGCAGATCTGTCGAGCGAGGTCCGCCCCGTGGCCGTGTCGCTGGCCCACGTCGCCGCGCGTCAGGAGATGCGCAATCTGATGCAGTCGCTCGGCCTGGATGAGGTCGCTCTGCCGGCCCTGGACGCGGCGGCCTGACCCAGGTCCCGCCATGGGTTTGATCTGGCTGGTGCTGGTCGGCATCGGAGTCTGGGCGCTGGTCCGGCTGGGCCGTCAGACCGAAGGTCCCCGGCGCGGCCAATGGCGAGTCGCCGCCACGCTCGTATCGGCCGCCATGCTGGCCGGAGGAGCGCTGGCCCTGTCGAAGGGCGCGTGGATCAGCGGCGGCGCGCTGGTCGGGGCGGCGCTTTGGTTGACCGTTGCGTCTCGCATCCGGCAGGTCGCCGCGAAGCGCGAAACCCTCGGGGACGTCGACGCCCGCTCGATCCTCGGCGTCGGGGCCGACGCCACCCCCGAAGCGATCAACGCCGCCTGGCGCCGTCTCATGGGGCGCGCCCACCCGGATCAGGGCGGCACCGAGGGATTGGCGGCACGGCTGAATGCGGCGCGCGACCGGCTGCTCCGCAAGTAACCCTCTCCCTCCCCCTCGGGGGAGGGTGGTCGGCGCGAAGCGGAGACCGGGTGGGGAGGGCGCGGCGAAACACGGGCAATCGGCGTCCGGCTCGCCGGCCGCACCCACCCGGCCGCTTCTCGGCCACCCTCCCCGGACGGGGAGGGAGAGACCGTTGCGCACCCTTTGCCTTCCGTCGCGACCGCTCGTAAACCTCGCGCCATGCCGAAGCTGACCTCCGCCATCGACCCGCAATCGCCGACCTTCAAGGCGCTCCACGCCCACAACACGGCCCTGAAGGTCGAGCTGCGCGAGCGGGTGGCCAAGGCCGGTCGCGGCGGATCGGACGCCAGCCGCGACCGCCACGTCTCGCGCGGCAAGCTTCTGCCTCGCGACCGCGTCGAACGCCTGCTCGATCCAGGCTCGCCCTTCCTTGAGGTCGGCCAGCTCGCCGCTAACGGCATGTACGGCGACGCGGCGCCGGGCGCCGGCATGATCTGCGGCGTCGGCCGGGTCTCGGGCCGCGAGGTCATGATCGTCGCCAACGACCCGACGGTGAAGGGCGGCGCCTATTTCCCGATGACGGTGAAGAAGCACCTGCGGGCCCAGGAGATCGCCGAACAGAACAATCTCCCCTGCGTCTATCTGGTCGATTCCGGCGGGGCCAACCTGCCGCATCAGGCCGAGGTCTTCCCTGACCGCGACCACTTCGGCCGCATCTTCTTCAACCAGGCGCAGATGTCGGCCAAGGGCATCCCCCAGATCGCCTGCGTCATGGGCTCCTGCACCGCCGGCGGCGCCTATGTCCCGGCCATGTCCGACGAGACGGTCATCGTCAGGAACCAGGGCACCATTTTCCTGGCCGGCCCGCCGCTGGTGAAGGCCGCCACCGGCGAGGTCATCTCGGCCGAGGACCTGGGCGGTGCCGAGACCCATTCGCGGAAGTCCGGCGTCGTCGACTATGTTGCCGACAACGACGAACACGCGCTGGAGATCGTGCGCGACATCGTCGGCCACCTGAACAGCGTCAAACGCGTCGACATGGACGTGCGCGAGCCGCGTGATCCCGTTCTCGACCCCGCCGAACTCTACGGCCTCATCCCCGACGACGTCCGCGCTCCCTATGACGTGCGCGAGGTCATCGGCCGCCTCGTCGACGGCTCGGAGTTCGAGGAGTTCAAATCGCTGTACGGCACCACCCTGGTCTGCGGCTTCGCCCGCATCTGGGGCTATCCGGTCGCCATCCTGGCCAACAACGGCGTGCTGTTCTCCGAGAGCGCGCTGAAGGGCGCCCACTTCATCGAACTGGCCTGCAAGCGGAAGATCCCGCTCGTCTTCCTGCAGAATATCTCCGGCTTCATGGTCGGCGGAAAATACGAGGCCGGCGGCATCGCCAAGGACGGGGCCAAGCTGGTCACCGCCGTCGCCGCGGCCGGCGTGCCCAAGTTCACCATCCTGATCGGCGGCTCCTTCGGCGCCGGCAACTACGGCATGTGCGGCCGCGCCTTCGGCCCGCGCTTCCTGTTCACCTGGCCCAACAGCCGGATCAGCGTCATGGGCGGGGAACAGGCGGCCAGCGTCCTCGCCACCGTCCACCGCGACGCCGACAGCTGGACTCCCGAACAGGCCGAAGCCTTCAAGGCGCCCGTTCGTCAGAAATACGAGGACGAGGGCAATCCCTACCATGCCACCGCCCGCCTCTGGGACGACGGAGTCATCGACCCGACCCAGACCCGCGACGTTCTCGGTCTGGCCATCTCGGCCAGTTTGAACGCACCGATAGCCGACACGACCTTTGGCGTGTTCAGGATGTGATTGAGGAGTTTCCCATGACCGACAAACCCACCGAAGCCGACCTGAACGCGTTGGACATCACCGATGCCGAGGCCGCCGAGATCAATGCGATCTCCCACCCGCTGTTGAGCGACCCGGCGCCGGACGCGAACGACGACCTGATTCAGGTGGACGGCACCGCCGACGGCGTGGTGTTCGTCACCATCAACCGGCCGCACAAGAAGAACGCCTTCGACGCCGCCACCGTCGCCGCCCTGTACGAGACGTTCGAGACGCTGCACGGGGCCGACAACGTGCGCGTCGTCTTCATCCGCGGCGCGGGCGGCACCTTCAGCGCCGGCGGCGATCTGAACTGGATGGCCGACGCCGCCGGCTGGTCCGAGAGCGACAACCGCGACGACGCCATGATGCTGGCGAAAATGCTCAAGGCCCTGCATGACATCCCGGCCCTGACCGTGGCTCTCGTCGAGGGCGCGGCCATGGGCGGCGGGGCGGGGATCGTCTGCGCCTGCGACATGGCCGTGGCGGTCGAGGGCAGCCGTTTCGCCTTCTCCGAGGTCAAGCTGGGGCTCATCCCCGCGACCATCGCCCCCTATGTGATCGAGGCCGTCGGCGCCCGCCGCGCGAAGCAGCTGTTCCTGACCGCCAACATCTTCGATGCCGACTACGCCGCCCACGCCGGGATCGTCGACATGGTCCTGCCCGAGGGCTCGATGGACGAGTTCATCTCCATGCTGACCGACAGCCTGACCCAGAACGCCCCCGGCGCCATGGGCGAGGCCAAGCGACTGGTTCGCGACGTCGCCGGACGCCACATCGATCACGGCCTGATGGAGGAGACCGCCAAACGCATCGCCCGCGCCCGCGTCTCCGACGAAGGCCAGGAAGGCGTCCGCGCCTTCCTCGACAAGCGCGCCCCGCGCTGGGCGGAATAGGGGACTTGCCCTCTCCCCTTGCGGGAGAGGGAGGCGGCGCACGAGAGCGCAGCGATCGTCCTTGCGCCGGCGGGTGAGGGGTGACACCGGCTCCAGCCGAATGAGCAGTGGTCCATCCATGACTTCAGCCGCCGGAGTGACCCCTCATCCGTCAGCCTTCGGCTGCCACCTTCTCCCACAAGGGGAGAAGGAGATCCCACGCCATACCCATCAACGCACGCCCGAAATCTTTCAACGATTCTAACGCCCGGCCGTGATTCATAGCTCTATTCCAGGCGCCCCTGAAAACCGTGAGACACTGTCTCCCGGTCTTTGACATCGCCGCCGCCACACGTCCGTCGATGTAGACTCTTTCGACTCTGTCGACTCTTTTTTGGAGTCGCGCTCCCCCGGCGAGGGAGGAGACAATCGCCCTCCGCCCCTCTAAACCGGGCCCATGTTCAAGTCCGTCCTGGTCGCCAATCGTGGCGAGATCGCCTGTCGCGTCTTCCGCACCGCAAAGCGGATGGGGATCCGCACGATCGCCGTCTATTCAGAGGCCGACGCCGGGGCCCTTCATGTCCGCGAGGCCGATGAGGCCGTCCTGATCGGCCCGGCGGCGGCGCGCGAATCCTACCTCGTCGCCGACAAGGTCTTGGCGGCGGCCAGGGCCACGGGCGCCGAGGCCATCCACCCCGGCTACGGCTTCCTGTCGGAGAACGCCGAGTTCGCCGAGGCGGTGATGGCGGCGGGCATCGTCTGGATCGGCGCCCCGCCGGCCTCGATCCGCGCCATGGGCCTCAAGGACGCCGCCAAAAAGCTGATTGTCGAGGCCGGGGTCCCGGTCACGCCCGGCTATATGGGCGAGGACCAGTCGCCCGACCGACTGAAATCCGAGGCCGACGCCATCGGCTATCCGGTCCTGATCAAGGCGGTCGCGGGCGGCGGCGGCAAGGGGATGCGGCGCGTCGACGCCGGCGAAGCCTTCCTCGACGGCCTGGCCTCGTGCCGACGCGAGGCGGCCTCCAGCTTCGGCGACGACCGGGTGCTGATCGAGAAATACATCCTCTCGCCCCGCCACATCGAGGTTCAGGTCTTCGGCGACAGCCACGGCGAGGTCGTCCACCTGTACGAGCGCGACTGCTCCCTTCAGCGCCGCCACCAGAAGGTCATCGAGGAGGCCCCGGCCCCGGGCATGGACGCCGCGACCCGCGAAGCCGTCACCTCGGCGGCGGTGAAGGCAGCGAAAGCCGTGAACTATATCGGCGCGGGCACCATCGAGTTCATCGCCGACGCCTCCGACGGGCTCAAGGCCGACCGTATCTGGTTCATGGAGATGAACACCCGGCTGCAGGTCGAACACCCGGTCACCGAGGCCATCACCGGCGTCGACCTGGTCGAATGGCAGTTCCGCGCCGCGGCGGGCGAGCCCGTGCCGCTGAAACAGGCCGATATCCCGATGAACGGCTGGGCCATGGAGGCCCGCCTCTACGCCGAGGATCCGGCCAACGGCTTCCTGCCCTCGATCGGGCGGCTGGATCATTTCGTGCTGCCTGACGACATCCGTGTCGACACCGGCGTCGAACAGGGCGGCGAGGTCAGCCAGTTCTACGACCCGATGATCGCCAAGCTGATCGTGCATGAAGACACGCGGGCGGCGGCGGCGGAGCGTCTGGCGCAGGCCTGCGGCGAGGTCGAGGTCTGGCCGGTCAGGACCAACGCCGGCTTCCTGACCCGCCTGCTGCGCCATCCCCGTTTCGTGACGGCCGATGTCGATACGGGCCTGATCGCGGCGGAGGCGGACACATTGGCGGCCGCGCACGACCCGGACATCGAAGCCGCCGCCATCGCCCTGGCGGCCGAAGACGAGTGGCATTCCCGCACCGGGTTCAAAGGCGCAGACAGGGCGTCGCCGTTCGAGGGCCTGCCCGGCGCGACGTTCGGCTTCCGCCTGAATGGCCCGTCGAGCGCCAGCTATGCCGCCCGCATCGGCGGCAAGCCCGTCGTCCGGCCCGTCCTGACCGACACGACGGATGGGTTCAAATGGCTGATCGGCGCGGATCAGATTCCGGCCGAGGTCGTCAACCAGCAGGTCCTGGTCGGTGACCGGGTCTTCAACTGGGCCTATGGAGAGGATGACGGCGACATCCTGTTCGCCGATGGTGAGGCGATCAGTGTCGCCTGGCGCGGCGGCGTGGCGGAAAGGGCCGGCGGCGGCTCAGCCTCGGACGGCTCCCTCCGCGCCCCCATGCCCGGCAAGATTGTCGCCACGCCCGCCAGGGCCGGCGACATCGTGACCAGGGGCCAGCCGATCATCGTGCTTGAGGCCATGAAGATGGAGCACGCCCTTGTCGCGCCGTTCGACGGCGTCGTCGGCGAGATCGGCTTTGCCGTCGGGGATCAGGTGACCGCTGACGCCGTGCTGGCGAAGGTCGAGGCTAGCACATAAGTCTCTCCCTCCCCCTCGGGGGAGGGTGGTCGCAGCGCAGCGGAGACCGGGTGGGGGCGGCAAGGCGAAACGCCGCCCTCCTGCATCCGCATCACCCGCCGTTCCCACCCCGTCGCTTCGCGACGACCCTCCCCGGTCGGGGAGGGAGATGCTAGTGACCGCCCATGCCTCTCCACATGATCAAGCTGTGCGTCGGCGTCGTCCACGTGGAAACACTGGAACGCCGCGCGGCCAAGGGCGAATGGCTGACCGTCAACACCCGGATGACGCCCAAGCGCGCGCCCGAGCTCGAGGACGGCGGCTCCCTTTACTGGGTCATGAAGGGCTCGGTGACCTGCCGGATGCCCATTCTGGATGTCTCGACCAGTGGGGAGGGCAAGGCCTCCATGTGCCTGATCAAGCTGTCGCCCGAGGTCATCCGCACCGCGCCCCAGGCCCGTCGCCCCTTCCAGGGCTGGCGCTACCTCGAGCCGAAAGACGCCCCGCCGGACCTGTCCTCGCTCGACGCCGGCGACATGCCCGAGGATCTGGCGAAACAGCTCCGCGAGATGGGGGCGTGGTGAACAAAGTGGCGAGTGGCGAGTGATTAGTGGCGAGCAAGTCGCTATAGCCGCCGCCCGGCCTCACCTCGCCACTCGCCACGAAGCACTCGCCACTCGATGTTCCTCAGCCCCTCCACCCGCGCCGCGACACGCGAGCTTCTGACCCTGGCCTGGCCGGTGGTGCTGGCGCGGATCGGCATCATGACCATGGGGCTGACCGACGCGATCGTGGTCGGCAATTACGCTTCGCGCGAGCTGGCCTTCCATTCCCTCGCCTGGGCGCCGCATTCGATCATCGTCGTGACGGCGGTCGGCCTGCTGTTCGGTGTCCAGGTCATGACGGCCCGGATGCTGGGCGAGGGACGTCGCGCCGAGGTCGGCGCCGTCCTCCGACGCGGACTCGTCTATGCGCTGCAGCTCGGCGTCGCCGCCTGTATCGCCCTGGTGTTCCTCGGCCCCTGGCTCCTGCGCCAGCTCAACCTCGAGGCCGGTCTGGCCGAGGGCGCGGGCCCGGCCCTGATCGTGCTCGCCCTGTCCATGCCCGCCTATCTCGTGTCGGTCGCGGCCCAGTTCTTCCTCGAGGCGCTCGGCAAACCCAAGCCCGGCATGGTCGCCATGTGGGTCGCCAATGGCGTCAACCTGGCCCTCAACCTGCTGCTGGTGCCCGATCTGCTCGGCCTCGGCATCAATGGCGCCGAGGCGTCCTGCTGGGCGACCTTCGCCGCGCGGGCGGCGCTGGCGATCTTCCTGGTGATCTACATCGTCCGCCTGCCGGAGGCGCGGGCGCTGGGGATCTTCACCCGGCCGAGGCCCGATCCGGTCGCCGCCGCCGAACAGCGCCGCATCGGCTATGGCGGCGGCTCGTCCTACTTCATCGAGGTCGCGGCCTTCGCCGCCATGACCTTCATCGCCGGCCAGCTGGGCGCCAACGAGACCGCCGCCTGGGCCGTGGTGCTGAACGTGTCCGCGATCGTTTTCATGGTCCCCATGGGCCTGTCGTCGGCGACGGCCGTGCTGGTCGGTCGCGCCTATGGGGCAGGGGACAGCGAAGGCGCGTTGCGGGCAGGCCTGGTCGGGATCGGCGTGGTCACCGGCCTGACCCTGATCGTCGCCCTGCTGGTCTGGCCCAGCGCGCATCTGATGGTCGGGGCCTACAATCGTGATCCCCTGCTCCTGGCCATCGCCGCGCCCGCCCTGGTTCTGGCGACCCTGTTCTTCGTGGCGGACGGCATCCAGGTCGTCGCCGCCCAGGCCAACCGTGCAGCGGGCGATGTCTGGTGGCCGACGATCATCCACTTCGCCGCCTATGGTGGGGTCATGATGCCTTTGGGCTGGGTCCTGGCGCACCAGATCGGGGTCAATGGCCTGGTCTGGGCCGTGATCATCGCCAGCCTGGTGTCTTCCGCCCTGTTGACGGGGCGGTTCATGCGGGTGGCCAGAAGGCTGCCGGCTTCGACTCAAGCGTTGCCTTAGGGTCGATCCGGAGAGAGAGTAGCGATTCAAAACCCGGAGTCGCCCGATGTCCCTGATCGCCCCCCTTCTGGTCCAGATCGCCCTGACCCTCGGCCTTGTCGGCCTCGTCGGCGTGTCCCGAATCGGCGCGCTGCGTCGGCGCGAGGTCCCGCTCGCGGCGGTCGCGGCCTCGAACGACGCCTGGCCCGAGCCGGTTCGCCTGATCTCCAACAACTACGCCAACCAGTTCGAGACGCCGGTGCTGTTCTACGTTCTGGTGCTGCTGGCCCTGCATCTGGGGGCGACGGGGCCGGGCCTGGCCGTCACAGCGTGGATCTTCGTCGCCTCGCGCCTGGCCCATAGCCTGATCCATCTGAACGGCAACAATGTGAGGCTGCGATTCAACGCCTTTGCCGTCGGGACCCTGGCCCTGCTGGCCATGGCGGTGCAGCTCGGATTCACGGCGTTCAGCTAGGACTTTGCCGCCGGGCCCGCCCCTCTCTATATGGTCGCCTTCCCCAACATCGGACGATCATGGCCCGCATCCTCATCACCTCGGCGCTGCCCTACATCAACGGCATCAAGCATCTGGGGAATCTGGCGGGCTCGATGCTGCCGGCCGACGTCTTCGCCCGCTTCAAGCGCGCCCAGGGGCACGAGACCCTCTACATCTGCGCCACCGACGAACACGGTACGCCTGCCGAACTGGCCGCCGGCGCCGCGGGTCAGGACGTCCAGACCTATTGCGACGAACAGCACGAGATCCAGAAGGCCGCCGGCGCCGCCTTCGGCCTCAGCTACGACTGGTTCGGTCGCTCCTCGCGCGAGCCCAACCGCCGCCTGACCCAGCATTTCGCCAAGGTGCTGGAGGAGAACGGCCTGATCGAGGAACGGGTCGACCGGATGATCTATTCGATCGACGACGCCCGCTTCCTGCCCGACCGCTATGTCGAGGGGACCTGCCCCCACTGCGGCCACGTGGGCGCGCGCGGCGACCAGTGCGACAACTGCGGCCGCCTGCTGGACCCGACCGACCTGATCGCCCCCTATTCTTCGGTTTCGGGCTCGACCAATCTGGAGGTTCGCGACACCCGCCACCTCTATCTTCTGCAGACGAAGATCGAGGGCCAGATCCGCGCCTGGATCGAGTCGAAGACCGACTGGCAGACCCTGGCCCGTTCGATCGCGCTCAAACACCTCGACGAAGGCCTGATCGACCGGGGCATCACCCGCGACCTGAAGTGGGGCGTGCCGGTGGTCGGTCCCGACGGCGGTTCGCGTCCGGGCATGGAGGGCAAGGTCTTCTATGTCTGGTTCGACGCCCCTATCGAATACATCGGCGCGACCGAGGAATGGGCCGCGGCCAACGGCACGACCTGGCGCGACTGGTGGCGGCTGGATGAGGGGGCGGACGACGTGCGCTACGTCCAGTTCATGGGCAAGGACAACGTCGCCTTCCACACCGTCAGCTTCCCCGCGACCATTCTCGGCTCCGGCGAGCCGTGGAAGACCGTCGATACGCTGAAGGCCTTCAACTGGCTGAACTGGTACGGCGGCAAGTTCTCCACGTCGCAAAAGCGCGGCGTCTTCATGGACCAGGCGCTGGAGATCCTGCCCGCCGACTACTGGCGCTGGCATCTGACCGCCTATGGGCCGGAAGGGTCGGATGCGGCCTTCACCTGGGAACAGTTCCAGTCGACGACGAACAAGGACCTGGCCGACGTCCTGGGCAATTTCGTCAACCGCATCGTCAAGTTCGCCGAGTCGAAATTCGACGGCGTCGTCCCCGAGGGCGGCGAACCCGGCCCCTTGGAAGCCAAGCTCGACGCCGACATCCGCGCCGGCATCGCCGAGGCGACCGAGGCCTTTGAGGCCCAGGAGTTCCGCAAGGCCTGCCAGGCCCTGCGCGCCGTCTGGGTCCTCGGCAACGAATACCTGCAGGAAGCCGCGCCCTGGACCGCGTTCAAGACCGATGTCGATCGCGCCGCCGTGGGTGTTCGCACGGGCCTGAACCTCGTCGCCCTGTTCGCCCGCATCGCCGCGCCCGTCATGCCCTTCTCGGCCGGGAAGATCGCCGCCGCCGTGGGCGAGACGGATCTCAGCTGGCCCGCCACCAACGCCGCGCTTCTGGACCAACTCCCGCGCGGTCAGACTGTCGCTGCGGCCGAGGTCCTGTTCAGGAAGATCGAGGACGTCCAGATCGTCGAATGGAGCGAGCGGTTCGGAGGGGCTCAGTGAAGCCCACGCTGGCGGATCACTCCCCGGCGACCCTCTCGGCGGTGCGCGCGCGCCTCGCCACCACCGGCCGCGCCCAACTTCACGACCTGCTGGCGGCTTCCTGTGCCGAACACCTGCGGGCCGAAGCGGAGCAGCCCGACTTCAACGTCGTCACCCGCCGCTCGACCGGTCATGTCGATCTCCCCGGCGCCTGGCTGTATTCGCTGGAGCCGCACCAGCGTCAGGCCCTGGGCCAGGCCGTCCAGGCCGCCGCGACTGACGCGTTTCAGTACCTGTTCGACAACCATCCGATCTACGATCTCGCCGAAGCCGGAGCAGCCGCTCCCGTCTGGGCCGATTTGGTCGCCTTCCTCAACGGCGAGGCCTTCCTAGGCCTGATGCGGGAGGCGACGGGCGAGCCCGGCATCGCCTAGGCCGACGCCCAGTTGACCCGCTTCCGCAAGGGGCACTTCCTGACCGAGCATGACGACACGGCCGAGGGGAAGAACCGCCTCTATGCCTATGTCCTGGGCCTGACGCCCGGCTGGCGGATCGACTGGGGCGGCCTGCTGGCCTTCCACGATGCCGAGGGCAATGTCGGCGAGGCCTTCACCCCGCGCTTCAACACCCTGAACCTGCTCAAGGTCCCGGCCCCCCATTCGGTGACCCAGGTCGCCCTGTCGGCCGGGGCCGACCGCGTGTCGATCACCGGCTGGCTGCGCGGGGCCTGACTATTCGAACAGACTCAGCGGCGCGCCGTAGGCGTCGGGCCAGCCGATATAGGCCACGTCGGTCGGGCCGATGACGAAGACGGTCACCGTCCAGCGTCCTTTCACGCGGTGCATCAGCCCATAGGTCGCCGGGCCGTCGAACACGCCCTCGGCAATCGCTTCGGCGAAGCCGGCCTGGGCGAAGTCGATGGGGCGGCCGTCGGGGCGCTGCACCGAGCCGGCGTAGAAGGCCCAGTCGCCCTGGATCTTCAGCGTATCGACCATGAACTGAACCGGCTGGCCCAGCTCGTCCTCGACCGACGGACGCAGCGTATTCAGCAGCGTCCGCCGCAGGGGGTCGCCGACCGGCACGGATCGCGGTCCCGCCTGGACGACGACCGCGGGCGGTGCGACCGGCGCGGCCGTCATCGGCCCCGCGATCAGCGCGGAAATCAGAATGACGCTCACTTCAGCCTCCGCCTTGCGGCCGGGTCGGCGGACTATTCCGCCTTTGCCGGCTCCGGTGAGGCTACTGCGGTCCCGGTCGGGGCGGAAGCGGCCTCCGCCGCTGCATCAGGCGAGGTCAGGGGCTCGCCTGTGCCGGGCAGGGCGCTGTCCTCGGTCCGCACGCCCTGCTGGAACTTCTCGACCTCATAGGGGGAGATATCGAGGAAGGCCGGGGCGGCGGCGTTGAATTGCTCCAGATTGCCGGTCCGCACCACGACCGAGCGCGCGCCGTCCCAGATCATGTGCAGGGCGACGTACAGGACGATGACCAGGCCGATGTAGCCGATCCAGCGGTACTTGTTCAGCAGCTTGGCGATGAAGGTCGCGGCCAGCCCCATCAGGGCGATGGACAGGATCAGGCCGAACACCATGATCCACGGATGCTCGTGAGCCGCGCCGGCCACGGCCAGCACATTGTCGAGCGACATGGTCACGTCGGCGATCATGATCTGCAGCAGGGCGGCGCCGAAGGTCTTGCGCTTCAGGCCCAGGGCCTCGGGGGCCGGTCCGCCGCCGTGGTGGGCGGACAGGGCGGTTTCGAGCTCGGCCTCGGCCTCGGCCTGGTCGTGAGTCTTATGCTCCTGCAGTTCGCGCCACATCTTCCAGCAGACCCAAAGCAGCAGGATGCCGCCGGCCAGCAGCAGGCCGACAATGGCCAGAAGCTGCACCGTGATCAGGGCGAAACCGATCCGCAGCACGACGGCGGCCGCCAGACCGATCAGGATCGCCTTCTTGCGCTGTTCGGGCGCGAGGGCGGCGGCGGCCAGGCCCACGGCCACGGCGTTGTCGCCTGCGAGCACCAGGTCGATGGCCATGACCTGACCGAGCGCGGTCAACTGGCTGGCGAGTTCGGGAGAGCTGAGGAATTCCATTGGCGGTCTCTAGCGTCGCGAACGTCATGCGCCAAGTCTCCTCCCCGTCGCCGAACGACCACGGGGAGGAAAGCCACTAGCCGCGCTGTTTCTTGGTCGCTTCATAGAGGGCCACGGCCGCCGCATTGGATACGTTGAGGCTCTCGAAGCCGCCCGGCATGGGGATCCTGGCCAGGACGTCGCAGTGTTCGGCGACGAGACGGCGGATGCCGTCGCCTTCGGAGCCCATGACCAGAACGGTCGGCCGGTGATCCAGCGCATTCTCGAGCAGTTCCTCGGACGATCCATCCAGTCCGACCGCCCGCCAGCCCAGATCGGCCAGCCGCTCCAGCGCCCGGGACAGATTCGTCACCCGCGCGCACGGCAGGCGCTCCGTCGCCCCGGCCGCCGCCTTGGCGAGCGCTCCGGCCAGCACCGGCGAATGCCGGTCCTGAACGATGATTCCCCGCGCGCCGAACGCCAGGGCCGAGCGGAAGATGGCGCCGACGTTCTGGGGGTCGGTCAGTTGATCCAGCATGACGATGATTCCCTCGGCCGGATCGGCGAAGTCCTCGATCGCCACGCCTTCCAGCGGCTGGACCTTGAAGGCCAGGCCCTGGTGCACCGCGCCTGCGGGCAGCATCCGCTCCAGCGCCAGCGATTCGATCACCTCGACCTTGTGGCCGTTGGGGATGCCGTCGCGTTCCAGCTCGGCGGCGCGATCGGCGGTCGCCAGCAGACGCCCCATGCCCTTGCGCGCCGGGTTCGCCAGCGCCGCCAGCACGGGATGACGGCCCCACACGAAGCCGTCGGCGTCGACCTTGCCCCGCCCGGCGCGCGGCGCGGCGGTGGAGAAGGCCTTGGTTGGCGGGTTGGGGTTCCAGCCACCGCGGTCGGGGCCGCCCTTGGGCGCCCCTTTGGACTCTGGCGAAGCGTCGCCGGACCGGCCTTTGAAGGCCGGTTTGCCGGTCGGCTTTTGGCCCGATTTCCGGTCGTTGCGTTCTGGATTTCTCGACACTATAAGACGCCCTCCGATTTGGAGCCCTAGGGCTTTCGGGTCTGGCGCTCCCTCTATCTCAGGCGTGTCCCGACCCCGAAGCCTTTTGTTCCGACGCCGGTCGAAAGATTGGTCAGGGACGGTTCGGACGGATCGACATAGCGCGCTGGGGGAATGTCCCGAGTGGCAAAGGGGGGGGACTGTAAATCCCCTGCGTAAGCTTCGCAGGTTCGAGTCCTGCTTCCCCCACCACGCGCTTTCGATACGGACGGCAGGGTTTTCGAGGACGATCAGCTGCGGAAGTTTCTTTGTGAAAACAAAGGACTGCCGTGGTTTCCGTGCGGGTATAGTATAATGGTAATACAGCAGCCTTCCAAGCTGAATATGTCGGTTCGATTCCGTCTACCCGCTCCATATTTTTGATAAGCACCAGCGCCCCCGAGCCGGGCCATCAGGAGTTTGGCCATGGCCAAGGAAAAGTTCGAACGTAACAAGCCGCATTGCAACATCGGCACGATCGGTCACGTGGACCACGGCAAGACGACGCTGACGGCTGCGATCACGATGGTTCTGGCCAAGGCCAG
>NZ_JAFCWC010000012.1:0-69479 GCF_049897365.1 Brevundimonas sp. DC300-4 | reverse complement strand
CATCGGGCGCGACCACCGCCAACCGGGCATTGGTCCAGACGCGATCACGCTCCATTGTTCGCCCTCCGCCACCCACAGGAAACGCTGGTCGCTTGCCCTGATTATTGTATAGACATAATTCGGAACTATGAGGATTGTCCAGTGACAGTCGATACCCGGCACGCAAGATCGCCAGAGACCTGGCTTTGGTTCGATCAGGCCCTTCTCGACACAGGTTGGGTGCGGTCCGTCCGCATCGGAATCCACAATGAACTAATCGGCGCCATCGCGATCGGAGCTGCGGCCGAGCCCGGCGATCAGGTCCAGGCGACAGGCCTTCCCGGACTGACCAACCGGCTCAGCCATGTGTTCCAGAGTGGAATGGCGGGGCTGGCCGACGAATGCCTGGTCTGGCGCCCGGCCGGACTATCTGTTGTGCGACGCGGTAGAGGTCGATCGCCGTTGGTGTCTGGTTCACGCCACTCATATGTCCGTTCTGATCGACGCCGCCCAGGCGCTGAGAATGCTGGAGTACTCCCAGCGCCTGCTCGAACGCACTCGCACTGTGATGGAGGATGAGGCGAGCGGTTCGACGGGCGGCGGGATGGTCCGCGAGGCGCTCACAGGCAGCAGGGAATTCGGTCAGCCACGGGCTGGTGGTCGCCCGGGTAGCCGATCTCGTCGCCTTGTCCGGCGAAGCAGGCACGGACGAGATATCTCTCGGAGACGCCCGCCTCGATCAATGGATCTTCGCCTCGCGCGACCGGCGAGCGGACGCCGTCTGGCGTCGGGGTAGACAAGTCGTGGCGAATGGCCGCCATGTGGCGCACGCCGAAACAGCCCGCCGGTATGCTCGCGTGCTGTCGAGGATTCTGGACCTTGGGAACGCATGACCGGCGGCGCTGACACCACCCTGCATAAACGCATCCGGTCCGACATCGCTGAACGGATTTTGTCTGGGGACTGGGCTCCCGGACACCGCATTCCGTTCGAACACGAACTGATGGCCCAGTACGGCTGTTCCAGGATGACGGTGAACAAGGCGCTGACACCTTTGGCCGACAATGGCCTGATCATTCGGCGACGGCGGGCGGGGTCGTTCGTCGCCCGCCCGCGCATCCATTCGGCGGTGCTCGATATCCCCGACATTCAGGCTGAGATAACGGGCCGGGGCGAGCCCTACGGATACGAACTTTTGTCGCGCAAGATCCGGACTGCGAACCGGCGAGACAACAAAAGCCTGGAGCTCCCGGTCTCCGGCCGAATTCTGACCCTCCAGTGTCTCCATCGTGCGAGCGGACGTCCCTTCGCGATCGAGGAACGGTTAATCAGTCTGAGCGCCGTACCGGCCGCAGAGGCGGTCGATTTCGCACAGACCCCCCCGGGAACCTGGCTTCTGGGATTCGTCCCCTGGACCGAGGCCGAGCACAAGATCAGCGCGATCAACACATCCAGAGCGTCGGCCAAATTGCTTTTGATCGAACCCTCGGTCGCTTGCCTGTCTCTGGAAAGGCGAACCTGGCGAGGTGACGATCCGATTACCCACGTTCGTCTGACGTTCCCAGGCGAAGCCTACGATCTCGTCGCGCGGTTCGCCCCAATGGGCGAAAAGGCATTGTCAGGCTAACTTCCCCACGTCGAAAGCTCCCTACCCGCCGCCCTTCAGGCAGCAACAGACGCCCATTCGGCGTCCGCATCGGCGCGGAAGCGGCGAAGTGTGGGTCTGCTGATCAAATGACGTTGGATGTTGAAGGCGTCGTAGCTCGCTGCGTGGGTGGTAAGGAACCTCTGGGCTGAGGCCTCCGATTTGAACCGCTGCTGCTGCCGTTCTCATCTTCGGATCGGCAGCCAGGAGTTCTCAATGCGGTTGTTTTCTCAAAGCCGCCCGGGCCGGTGCGAATGCCTGAGATCCTGGCCATCGAGCGCTGCGCCCTAAGAGGCGATGCAACTGGCAGAAGGCGCTTCAGCCGCCTCGCGATCAGCGGGCCGAACGTGAACGTCCAGCACCTGATCGTATCATAGCTGACGTCGATCCCGCGTTGCGCCAGGAGCTCTTCGACGTCGCGAAAACTGAGGCTGAAACGGAAGTAGAGCCAGTCGGCATGGCGGATGACCTCCGCCCAGAACTGGTGACGCCTGAACGAACTCGACTTCCCGAAATATGATCCCCGTCAGTGGCTTACGCCACAAATACCGGAGACCTTTAGCGTTCGCCTGACAGCACCCAACCGATCAGGCTCTAAAGCGCTAGCACCTCGGCCAGACGGGCGTGGGCGCTGATCCGGTGCGCGCATTGATCGACGCCGGCAACCAGAGCTTTCAGGTCTTCGGGAGCAATGGCTCCACGTCGGACGAGGCGCAGAAGATTGACGGCCGGCGTGAGTGCGCCGTCAAGCCAGGCGTCGGTGATCATCAGGGCCCCCACGAGCCTACCGAGCGCATAAAGCGTATCGACCAGGCCTTCGATCTCGATCGTCGCACAACAGGCCAGCATTTCGTTGACGAGGGCGTGAAGGGTCCGCAACTCCTCAGCCGTTGGCTGTCGATGAGGATCCGCTGTCATCTCGATGATCTCGGCGATGGCTGCGTCGATCGCCTCTGGTGAAGTGACGTTCCTAGGCAGTCTTCGGCGCATCACGAATGGCAGGACTGACCGCGGCCACAGCAGTGGCGAGAGATGCGATATTGTTCACCGCCATCTTCCGCATGATCCGCCCTCGAAAGACGTCGACGGTCCTTGGGCTGATACCAAGAGCGAGGCCCGCGCTCTTGCTGCTGCCGCCGGCGGTCAGGATCTCGACGACCTGGCGTTCTCGTTGAGACAGGCTCGCATAACGCAGATCGACATCCGTTTCGGGCGGCGCCGGTGTGGCCAGACGAGAGGACAGGGACGCCTGGACTATGGCCAGAAGCTTTTGTGGGGGGAAGGGCTTGATCAGAAAGTCAGTCGCGCCGGCGCGTATGGCGGCCACGGCGTCCGGAACGTCCCCGTGGCCGCTGATCACGACGATCGGCCAAGAGAGACCCTTCTCCCCCGTCAGCTTGCTCACAAGTGTCAGCCCATCCATTTCCGGCATGCGCAGGTCCGTGACGATGCACGCGGGAGACAAACCGGGCAGCGCCGCCAGGAAGTCTGTCGCCAGGGGGAACGACCGGACCTCATAGTTCGCGGACGAGAAGACCGCCTCAAGCGACTCCAGCACTGCGGCGTCGTCATCGATCAGAACGACCCTGCGGACCACAATGGCTCCAAAGCGATACTGCGCGACTGTGAATGGTTCACATCCGCAACTATGGGACGTTCTGCTTAGGCAGGCGGAAGCTTGGCCGACAAGTAAGCGTTTTTACTTATCGATCCCCGCCACACCGTCAATATGGTGCTGTCAGATTTCCGCCAAGGCGAACAGCGCCCTGCCCATCTAGGCTCAGGGCTCATTGCGTGGCGATGTCAGGGTGACCGCATCGGGTTGAGAAGCCCCCGACCCTGCCGCCCTTCAGGCAACCGCCGCCGCCCATGCGGCCTCAGCATCGGCGCGGAAGCGGCGACGTGTGGGTCTGCTGATCAAATGACGCTGGATTTTGAGGCTGGTGTAGCTCGCTGCGTGGGCGTTGCGAAATCTCTGGACTGAGGCTGGGATTTGAACCGCCGCTGTCGCTCTCGTCGTCGGATCAGAAGCTGGGAGTTCTTCGCCCGATTATTGTCTCGAAGCCGGCTATCGAGCGCTGCGCCATATGAGGCGATGGAACTGGCCGAAGGCGCTTCAGCTGCCTCGCGATCAGCGGGCCGAACGTGAACGTCCAGCACCGGATCGTCTCAGAGCTGACGTCGATCCAGCGTTGCGCCTGGAGCTATTCGACGTCGCGAAAACTGAGGCTGAAACAGAAGTAGAGCCAGTCGGCATGGCGGATGACCTCCGCCGGGAACCGATGGCTGACTGACGCCGGCTTCACAATAGTCCATCCCGGTCAGTGGCTTACACTCTGTTCAGTGGGCAGAAGTTAGTGTCAGACCGACAGTACCCCGTCCACAGATGACAGCACCGCCACGCGTCTGTGCTCAAACGTCGCCTTGACGGGAAGTTGCGCTCGGCTTCCTGCTGATCGATGGTCTCCGGAATATCGACGAATTGGCGCTACCACCCACAGCGCGACGCTCTGCTGGCGGAGGCTCACGCCCGCCCTTTCACACCACTGGTCGGCCCCGCGCTCGTGACGCGGATCGCCACACTTTCAGGTCAGGCTGGCGAGCAAGGCGACCGGGACCACATGGCCGCCCTGTGCCGCCGCCTTGGGCAAGCCGAACCAGGCCCCACAGCCCGCTGGTGCGGCCTTGAAGCCGGGACATGGCATCTGAGATGGGAGCGCCACACTGAGTTTTCGACCTGGACCTTCTTCCGCTCGCCCGTGAACAAGGCGCCCTTCGCCGAGACCGCTCTCGACATGGTGCCGATTGACTGGCTCGGCGCGTGGCCGGGCGACGTCCTGGTCGCGACGAGGCTGGAGGTTTGGAGCCATGCAGATGTGACTGCCGCCACAGCCCTGTTTGCCGTCGGCGTCACCGGCGGCCGACTGGTCGACAGCGACACCCTTGTTCTGACTGATTTCAGGGCCGACGCGGAAGGCATGACCAGGTTTCTGCTGTTATCCGACGACGTCGGCGACGGCGCCTTGACCGGGCGACTTGTTCAGACCCTGCTGGAGGTCGAGACCTATCGTCTGATGGCTCTTCTTGCCTTTCCAGTCGCAGGGGAGTCGGCCTCGGCGCTCTCTTGCATCGAGGCCACGGCGGCGGACCTCGCTCACCAACTCGCCGAGGATGCCGATCCAGATGCCGACCGGCTGTTGCTGGATCGACTGGCGGCTGTCGCTGGCGAAACCGAGGCGCTGATCAGTCGTACGAATTTCCGCTTTGACGCAGCCGCAGCCTATCACCGCCTCGTGCGCGAGCGGATCGAGCGGCTGCGTGAACAGCACCTCGAGGGTCTTCTGACGCTGGGCGAGTTCATGCAGCGTCGTTTGGACCCGGCGATGCGGACCTGCGACGCGGTGGCGGAACGGCAGCGCGCAGCCATCGCCCGGATCGCCCGGATGACACAGATGCTCAACACCCGGGTCGAAGTCGCAGCCGAAGCTACGAGCGCCGCCCTGCTGGCGTCGATGGACCGCCGCGCAGGTGCTCAGCTAAGGCTGCAACAGGCAGTCGAGGGTCTGTCGACGGTGGCCATTGCCTATTATACCGTTGGCCTGATGTTGTTACCTCTGAAGGGGCTGGAGCGCATCTGGACCCAATTCGACGCCACGCTCGTCGCGGGCTTGCTCACCCCGTTTGTGTTGGCGGGGGTCTGGCTTGGACTAAGGGCATGGCGCGAGCAATTCGCCCATGAGGGCTGACAAGCCAGGCCCGCCAAGGCGAATTTCGCCGGTGTAAGTGGACGGTGTTGAACCGCCTCGGGGGCTGGCAGGGCAACCTGGCCAGATCGAAGATCGCCCGACCCTGCCCGGGCAGGGTTGCCACCTCAGCCAAAACAGCGACTGCGTCGGCGCGGAACAGTATTTCCTCAACATCGCGGAACCGAGGCTAGACCCGAAGTCCAGCCTGACGACCTCGCAGATCACCCCTGCGGGAAACAGATTCAGCTCGAGCGGAACCGGCTTGCGAAACACTAGCCCCGTCAGCCGCCGAATCCGCCTTTGGCGGAGACTACCTGGCGTTTGCCCGACAGCCCCCCCCGAGGGCCTCGGTCGGGCAGCTACTTTTGAGGCTGGAAAGCTCTGCCGCGATTGCCGATCATCACCCAACCAGCATTTGTGGGTTGATACCCCCCCCTTGGCTTGGCGACGGCGAGCCCCAGCACGGCCAGCTCCGGCCCCCGGCTTACATTCGCCACCCGATCAGGATCGACCATGTCAAGGAGCGCATCAATGCGTTCGGGGTCTGTCATCATCATGAATCTCGGCGAAGGCGTGTGGGGGGATAAAGTATCGGCCCCTCCCATAGCCTATTCCCCGTTCCATGGCGGCGGAAGTTGGCCTGCCTTGAACAGGATCGTGGGATTCTCGTCATAATCACCCATCTCGGTGTCTGCCGAGACGGCGAACGCGACCACGCCCAGCCGGAGCGGTGCGAGACGTTCGGCTTTCCGGCGGGCTTCCTCAGCGGACGTGCAGCCCATCTGCTGCTCAGCCTTCAGGCCTTTTCCGCGCCCCTGGACGTAGGCCTGGATGATGTAGACGGTCTCGACAGCCATTGGTTCAGCTCCGGTGCGACGGGCCGCCTTATAGACACGCCGCCAGCGGAATGGACCCGCAAAACGCGACCTGGGCGCGGAGCTCTGTAGTCAATCCCCGTGCGTCAGACTCCGTAGCCTTCAACCGAAAATCTGAAGGGGTAATGCCGACGAGCACAATGCCTAAAAGCTCACTATTCGAGCTTCACCCAGATCTGTCTCAATAAGAGGCTCGTGCAGGCGCCCGGCGACGAGGTCCTCGATCAGGGCAGCGGATATGCGGGTCGGCCACCTCGAGGGCTCCTGCAATCCCCGTCGCCTGCACTCAGCACCGGGCCATATCCGCCGAGCCGAGGCCGAACGCGGAGTCGCTCAATCCCCTCCAAATGTGCGGGGGAAGATCAGATTTTGCCGGAGACCTTTTAGCGCTAGAGTGACCGCATCAGGGGCCGTTCGCCCCATGAACCTTAACAGCTTCCCGGCCCCGGTTAACAGCTGAGTCGCATCCGGCCCACCCGTGCTCGCGTAGCTTACAGCGTTCAGCCGAGGGCGGCGTGATGACATCCACCGCACGTCCTGCGTGCCACGGGTTCATTGCATCGTCCTCAGCGGCCAACTGGGATAGACGATGACCGACACACCGGGCGTGATCGAGACGGCTTCGTACAGCGAAGCCAGGCCGCCCTGGGTGGTCCCGCTGATCGGAGCCCTGTCTTCACTGTGGCGAGTCGGCCGCCTTCTGATCGTCGATCCCGCGGGTCGCTCGCTGGCGGTCGGCCCCGGGTCGGCCCAGGCCGTTGTCTGGCGTATCCGGAACTGGCGAGCGTTCTCGCGGATGCTCAAGCGCGGCGATATCGGGTTCGCGGAAGGCTATGTGGCCGGGGATTGGGACACGCCGGACCTCCCTGGTCTCCTCCTGGCTTTCGCCGACAACTACGACCACCTCGGCCGCCTTGTGGGCGGCAATCCGGTCGCACGGGCGATCGACGCGATCCGCCACGCGTTCTCTTCGAACACCCGCAAGGGCTCGCGGCGGAACATCGTCGCCCACTACGACCTTGGCAACGATTTCTACGCCCGGTGGCTGGATCGGGGAATGACCTACTCCTCGGGCCTGTTCGCCTCTCCGGACCAGACCTTGGAGGACGCCCAGAACGCCAAATACGCAGCCGTGGCCGACGCCGCCGATATCCGTCCGGGCCAGTCAGTTCTTGAGATCGGCTGCGGCTGGGGCGGATTCGCCGAGTATCTGGCTCGCGAGCGCGCGGTTCACGTCACGGCCATCACCCTGTCGCCATCCCAGAAGGCCTTTGCCGAGCAACGCATCGCTCAAGCCGGTCTGAACGACCAGGTCTCGATCCAGTTGATCGACTACCGCGACGTGCCGGGATCGTTTGATCGTATCGTCTCGGTCGAAATGTTCGAGGCGGTGGGCGAGGCATACTGGCCGACGTTCTTCGAGACAGTCCGCGCCCGGCTCGCGCCCGGCGGCCGCGCCGGACTGCAGATCATTACGATCCGGGACGACCTGCTCGCGACCTATCGCCGGCGGCCCGATTTCATTCAGATGTACGTCTTCCCCGGCGGAATGCTGCCGTCCGAGACACGGCTGGCGCGGGCTGTCGGCGCCGCCGGACTGGAGGGACGGGTGGTTCGCCGCTTCGGCGCCGACTATGCGGAAACCCTTCGGCGCTGGCGGGTCGCCTTCGACACCGGCTCCGCCGCGGGCAAGGATGAGCGATTCTGCAATCTGTGGCGCTACTACCTCGCCTACTGCGAGGCCGGGTTCCGCTCGGGGCGGACGGACGTCGTCCACATGACCCTCTCCCGCGACTGATCGCCGATCGGCATCCGGAGCGGGCGTCCGAGCGTAGTTGCACAGGCCCAGAATTCGACCACAGGCAGCTCAATGTTCGACCGCACCCTCGACTCAACGACCGGCCCGAAGCGGCGCATCGCGGTAGTGGGTGCAGGCATCGCCGGCCTGTCGGCGGCCTGGCTGCTGTCGCGGCGCCACGAGGTGGTGCTGTTCGAGACCGAAAACCGGCTGGGCGGCCATTCCTGCACCGTCGACGCGCCGTCTCCGGATGGTTCTATCGCGGTGGACACCGGCTTCATCGTCTACAACGAGCCGAACTATCCGAACTTTACGGCCCTGCTCGACCATCTCGGCGTGGCGAGCAAAGCGGCGCATATGTCGTTCGCCGTCTCGATGAACGCGGGCGGTTTCGAATACTCCAGCCATGGTGCGCGCGGCCTGTTCGCCCAGAAGCGCAACCTCGCCAGCCCCCGGTTCTGGGGCATGCTGATGGATCTGAAGCGGTTTCACCGGACCGCCGCCGGCGACCTGGCTGAACTGGATCGGTCGCTGTGCTCACTGGGCCGCTACCTGGACGACCGCAAATACGGCGACAGCTTCCGCGACCTGCATCTGCTGCCCCAGGCCGCGGCGATCTGGTCGTCAACGCCGCGCCAGATGGCGGACTATCCGGCCGCCGCCTTCATCCGCTTCTATCGCAACCACCGCCTGCTCGAAGTCGACATGGAGCCAACCTGGCGCACGGTCGCGGGCGGTAGCCGTCGATATGTCGAGGCGCTCGCTGCCGATTTCCAGGGAGACGTTCGCCTCAACGAGCCGGTCTCCCGCATCGAGCGCGGAGCCGATGGCGCGACCCTGCACACCCGGTGTGGCGCGGAACGTTTCGACGCGGTGGTTCTGGCCGTTCACTCCGATCAGGCCCTAGCCCTCCTGGCCGAACCAGGCGCGGACGAACGACGCCTGCTCCAGCCCATGGCCTACGGTCGCAACCGCGTCGTCCTGCACCGCGACTGCAGCTTCATGCCGCGCCGCCGCAGCGCCTGGGCCGCCTGGAACTACGTCGGCGCCGGCCGGGCCGATGCGGGCGGCGCCGCCAGCGTCACCTACTGGATGAACCTGTTGCAGGGGCTTTCCGGACCGGAACTCTTCGTGACCCTGAACCCCGAGCGTGAGCCAGATCCGGCCCTGGTGCTCGCCGACCGCGACTTCGATCACCCCATTTTCAATGCGGATGCAATGCTCGCCCAGCGCGGCCTCGGTTCGCTGCAGGGACGGAACAACACCTGGTTCTGCGGTGCCTGGTTCGGCTCGGGCTTCCACGAGGACGGTCTCCAGGCCGGACTGGCTGTCGCCGAAGACATTGGCGGCGTTCGCAGGCCCTGGAGCGTGCCAAACGAAAGCGACCGAATCCCCATGCCCATCCCCGCCCTAGAGCCCTTGGCGGACCGATGATCACGGGGCTGAGATCGGGAATCTACTCGGGTCCGGTGTTTCACCGCCGCCTGCGCCCCCGCGTCCATGCGCTGCGCTATCGGCTGTTCATGCTGCTGATCGACCTCGAGGAATGGGATGATCTGGTCGGCCGTCTGCGGTGGCTCGGGTCCGGGCGGTTCGGCCTGATGAGCCTGCGACAGAGCGATCACGGCGATGGCTCCGCCATGCCCCTGAAAGTCCAGATCGAACAGCGGATGCGCGCTGCGGGCCTCGCAACCGGCGGGCAGGTGCAACTGCTGACCCTGCCCCGGATCCTCGGGTACGCCTTCAACCCGCTCAGCGTCTATTTCTGCCATGCCGAAAACGGTGGGCTGAGCGCCATCCTCTACGAGGTGTCCAACACCTTTGGCGGCCGCCACGCCTATCTGATGCCGGTCGGCGCCGCCTCGGGGCCTTTGCGGCAGTCGGTCGAGAAGGCCTTCCACGTCTCGCCGTTCATGGACATGGACCTGACTTACCGGTTCGAGGTTGATCCGCCTGAGAGCGAGCCGGCGGAGATCGCCCGTGTCTCCATCACGGTGGACGACGCCAACGGCCCCTTGTTGCTGACCGGCTTCTCGGGCCTCCGCTCCGAGCTCACCGACACCAACCTGCGCCGCGCCTGGCTCGGCCATCCCTTGCTCACACTCAAGGTCATCGCCGGCATCCACTGGGAGGCGGTTCGCCTTCTTCTCAAGGGCCTGCGTCTGCGCGGCGGGGTCACGCCCTCCCATCCCGTCACGGTCGGGGGACCGTCCGAAACCTCCACCGGAACCCGACATGCCTAGATTCGCCCTGCCGCTCGCGGCCACCCTTATTCTGATGATCGCCACGGCCGCCTCTGCAGAGGCGCCGGAACCCAGACGCACGATCGACCTCGACCGCTTCATGGGGCGCTGGCACGAGATCCTGCGCACGCCGAACGACCATCAGCGCGACTGCTGGGCCGCCAGCCAGGTCTGGAGCCGCCGCGCGCCGAATGACTTCTCGATCAGCCAGACCTGTCACCGGGGCGCTCGCGACGGTCGCGTCACCACCGTCAACACGCGGGCCCGCGTCACCGACACCTCGACCAACGCCAAGTTCGAGGCCAGCTTCTTCGCCGGCCTGATCCGCCAGCGCTACTGGGTCATCGACGTCGCCCCCGACTACAGCTGGATGATCGCCACAACCGCCGACGGCCGGTTCCCGGCCCTCCTCTCGCGCAGTCCGACCATGAGCGCGGCTGAACAGACGCGTCTGCGCAACCGAATGGCCGAGCTCGGCCTCCCGAACCGCCAGCTGATCCAGCGCTGAACCTGAAGGACCACACCTATGAGCCTCCTCGCCCAACGCGTGAACAAGCTTCAGGACGCGCCATTCCCCGACTTCATCACCCGCCCCGCCATCGCGCTTCTGGTTGCGACCGCGCGCAAGGGATACGCATCCGCCCCCGAAGATGAGGCCGGGTTCGCCCGCGAGATGGCCGACCGGCCTGTCGCAGAACACACGGACGCCGCCAACCAGCAGCACTATGAACTGCCCGCACGGTTCTTCCAGGTCTGCCTCGGCGCGCACCGGAAATACTCCAGCTGTTTCTACGAGACGCCGGACGCCACGCTCGACGATGCGGAGGCGTCGGCGCTGCGGATGACCTGCGAGCACGCGGACCTGAACGACGGTCAGGCGATTCTGGAGCTCGGCTGTGGCTGGGGCTCGCTGTCGCTGTGGATGGCCGAACACTACCCCGCCTCAGCCATCACGGCCGTGTCGAACTCCCGCAGCCAGAAGGCCTTCATCGACGCCGAGGCCGCCGCGCGCGGCCTGACGAACCTGACCATCGTCACCGCGGACATGAACGTCTTCGATATCGACAAGACCTTCGACCGGATCGTCTCGGTAGAGATGTTTGAGCATATGGCCAACTGGCGCGCCCTGCTGACCCGGGCCCGCACCTGGTTAAGGCCGGACGGGCGGATGTTCCTGCACGTCTTCAGCCACATCGACGCCCCCTACCGGTTCGAGGTCTCGGACGACGCCGACTTCATCGCCCAGCATTTCTTCACCGGCGGGGTGATGCCCAGCCACAACCTGATCCGCCAGTACGCCGACCTGTTCGAGGTCGAGCAGGACTGGCGCTGGAGCGGGACCCACTATCAGCGCACGGCAGACGACTGGCTGAATAATTTCGACAACAACGTCCACGAGATCAGAGGTCTGATGAAGGAGGTCTACGGCGTCGATCACGCTCTCTGGATGCGACGCTGGCGCCGCTTTTTCATGGCGACGGCTGGCCTGTTTGGCGATAGCGATGGAACGGTCTGGGGCGTCAGCCACTACCGCCTGAAGGGGATCTGAACCAATGCGTTACCTCGCTGCTTTCGGCACCTCGGCCTTCGTCATGCTGGCGCTCGACGCCGTCTGGCTGACGATGATGGGCGACCGCCTCTATCGCCCGGTGCTGGGAGACTGGATGAGAAAATCCTTCGACCTGCCGCCTGCCATAGCCTTCTATCTCCTGTTCCTGTCCGGCGTGACCTTCCTGGCGACCGTTCCGGCGCTCCAGCAAGGCTCATGGCAGCGCGCGGCGATCAACGGCGCCGTCATCGGGCTCGTCGCCTATGCAACCTATGACCTGACCAATCAGGCGACCCTGACCCGCTGGTCGATGACCATCACCCTGGTCGACATGGCGTGGGGCACCTTCCTCGCAAGCACGGCGGCGGTGGCCGGCTATTTCGGATCGCGCTGGCTGGTGCGCTGAGTTCGTACAAAAACCTGCGTCGCGAGCATCATCGCGGTCTGGCTGTTCAGGAGGAAGAACTGGCGTTGGGGTGACATCATCGCCCGCCCTCGGGATCAGTCAGCGATGACCGCCGTGCTCTCGATCTCCACCCGCGCAGCGTCTTCGATCAGGCCCTTGACCTCGACCACGGCCATGGCGGGGTAGTGGGGGCCCATCAACTCGCGCCAGATCGCGCCGATCTCGCGCAGCGCCGACAGGTATTCCCCCTTGTCGACGACGTACCAGGTCATGCGAACGACATGTTCTGGCCCCGCCCCGGCCTCGGCCAGGACCGCCAGGGTGTTGACCAGGGTCTGACGCACCTGGGGGATGAACCCGCCGTCAGGAAAGACGCCCTCGGGCGTCCAGCCGATCTGGCCGGCGATGAACACCATCAGGCCCTGAGCGGCGACGCCGTTGGAGTAGCCCCTGGGCCGGGGCCAGCCTTCGGGGAGCAGGACGCGGTTCACGCGGCGGTCTCCAGGAAGGGCGCGATGCCGGCGCGCAACTTGTCGGGCCAGGGTTCGGGATTCAGCGAAGAGCCGACGAAGACGAGGGTTTGGGTCGCCTCGAAGCGAAGTTGATCGCCGGCATGAATCCGGTGGCGCAAGCCGCAGGACGCGCCGCCCAGCCGGATCACGGTCAGGGTGACGGTCAGTTCGTCCTCCAGCCGCGACGGGGCGACAAAGCGGGCCTCGATGGCCGCGGTCGGGACGCTTACGCCCCGATCCATGTGTAGTTCGCGGAACGAGACGCCGAGCGCCTGCGCGAACCAGTCCTCGACCACGCCGTTCAGCATCTCGAAATAGCGCGGGTAGAAGACAATGCCCGCTGCGTCGCAGTCGGCGAAACGCACGCGACGTTCGACCGCGAAAACCTGGCCGAACAGGGCGGCGGTCATAGGGTCTCCTTGAGCCGGAAACGTTGCAGCTTGCCGGTCGGGGTCTTGGGCAGGCTCTCCACGAAGTCGAGCGCGCGGGGATATTTGTAGGGGGCGATAACGCCTTTCACGAAGGTCTGGAGTTCGTCGCGCAGGTCCGGGGACGGATCGATGCCTGGATTCAGAACGACGAAGGCCTTGCAGATCTGGCCGCGTTCCTCGTCCGGAGCGCCGATCACGGCGGCCTCGGCCACAGCGGCGTGACGCAGCAGGGCGTTCTCCACCTCGGGCGCGCCGATATTGTAGCCGGACGAGATGATCATTTCCTCGGCGCGGGCGACGAACCAGAAATAGCCATCCGTGTCCTGGCGGTAGACGTCGCCGGTCAGGTTCCAGCCGTCCTGGACATAGGCCGCCTGGCGGTCGTCGTCGAGATAGCGGCAGCCGGTCGGGCCGCGAACCGCCAGCCGTCCGGTCTCACCGGGTGGAAGAGGCTGGCCCGCGGGGTCGATGATGCGCGCCTCATAGCCCGGCACGGCCTTGCCGGTCGCGCCGGGGCGGATGTCGTCGCCGCGCGCCGAGATGAAGACGTGGATCATCTCGGTCGAGCCGATGCCGTCGATGATGCGGACGCCGGTCGCCTCCTGCCAGGCGTCGGAGGTGGCGGCGGGAAGGGCCTCACCCGCCGAAACGCAGGTACTCAGGCTGGACAGGTCGTGGTCGCCGGCCAGCTTCAGCAGGGCGCGATAGCCGGTCGGGGCGGTGAGCAGAGCGGTGGCCTTGCAGCGCGCGGCCGTCTCGGCCAGCGCGTCGAATCCGGGCCTGTCGGGGAAGGCGGTCGCGGCGCCGGCGGCGGCCGGGAAGACCACCAGCCCGCCGAGGCCGAAGGTGAAGGCAATCGGCGGCGTGCCGACCACGATGTCGTCCTTCGTCAGGCCGACGATATGCCGCCCGAAGGTGTCGGCCATGGCGAGGATGTCGCGATGGAAATGAACGCAGCCCTTGGGCTTGCCCGTCGTGCCAGACGTGAAGGCGATCAGGGCAGGATCGTCGACGGCCGTCTCGACGGCGGTGAAACTGACCTCGGGCGGCAAGGCCTGGGCCGCCTTCTGCAGCGCGGCGGAGTCTATGACGCGCGTCAGCGACGGGGCGAGGGCGCATGCCTCGGCGACCACGTCGTTGAACATCTCATAGACCAGGGCATGGCTGACCTGGGCCTTGTCGATGACGGTGGCCAGTTCGGTCGCCCGGAGCATCGGCATGGTGGCGACCACCACCCCGCCAGCTTTCAGGATCGCGAACCACGCCAGCACCGTCCAGGACGAGTTCGGACCGTGCAGCAGGACCCGGTTTCCGGGAACCACACCCATCTCACCGCCCAGCACCCGGGCCATACGGTCCGAGATCGCGTCGACCCGGCTCCACGAAAACTCGTGGTCGAAATCGATCAGGGCGCGGGCGTCGCGACCTGCGGCGGCGATGGCCCGGCGCAGCAGTTCGACGCCCGCGTTGAGCCGGTCGGGATAGGCGAGCTCCGGCAAGTCGAAGAGGAGGTCAGGCCGCTGGTCAACCGGCGGCATGTGATCGATGACGAACCGGTCGATGTGCGCGCTGGCCCCCATCAGACGCCCCCACCCATCCCGGCGAGAACCTGCCGGGCGATGACGATCTTCTGCACCTCCGACGCGCCCTCATAGATGCGCAGGGCGCGGATCTCGCGATACAGCCGCTCGACCGGATGGCCCGAGACGACGCCCAGACCGCCGAACAGCTGTACCGCCGCGTCGATGACCTGCTGGGCCTCGTCGGTGGCGTAGAGTTTGGCCATGGCCGCCTCGCGGGTGACGCGCGGCGCGCCCTGATCCTTCAGCCAGGCGGCACGGTAGATCAGCAGGGCCGAGGCATCGATCTTCAACGCCATGTCGGCCAGCGCGGCCTGGACCAGTTGCAGGTCGCTCATCGGCGCGCCGAACAGCCGGCGGGCGACGGTGCGTGAAGCCGCCTCATCGAAGGCGCGGCGCGAGAAGCCGAGGGCGGCGGCGGCGACGGTCGAGCGGAATACGTCCAGCGTCGCCATGGCGATGCGGAACCCCTCGCCCGGCGCGCCGAGGATGCGGTCGCCGTCGATGCGACAGGCGGTGAACCGGATCGTTGCCAGGGGGTGGGCCGCCATCAGCGGGATGCGTTCGACGACCTCGAACCCCGGCGTATCGGCGTCGACGACGAAGGCGCTGAGGCCGCGCGCGCCCTCGCCTTCGCCGGTGCGGGCAAACACCACATAGCGGTCGGCCAGGCCTCCGTTGGAGATGAAGGTCTTGACCCCGTCCAGCACCCAGCCGGCGCCCTCGCGACGTGCGCTGGTGGACAGGGCCGCCACGTCCGAACCGGCATCGGGCTCCGACAGGGCGAAGGCGGCGATAGTCTCGCCCGCCGCCACGCCGGGCAGCCAGCGGGCCTTCTGATCGTCGGTTCCAAACAGGCTGATCGGGCCGGAGCCCAAACCCTGCATGGCGAAGACGAAATCGGCCAGACCCGAGCGTCGGGCGAGGGTCTCGCGCGTCAGGCACAGGGTGCGCACGTCCAGCCTGCCGTCCGCGTCGGGCACGGCGTTGCTCAACCAGCCGCCATCGGCCAGCGCCTTCAGTATCTTGCGGCAATCGCCGTCCAGATCGTGATCGCCGTGCAGACGCAGCGCCCCGTCGTTCGCCTGGGCCCAGGCCTCGATGTCCGCGGCGAAAGCGCGGTGACGGTCATCGAAGAACGGCCAGTCGAGAAAGGTGCGATCCGCCATGCTCAGTTCCCCTTGAACACCGGCTCGCGCCTGCCGGCGAAGGCCTCGTAGGCGCGGCGGAAATCGTTGGTCTGCATGCAGATTGCCTGGGCCTGGGCTTCGGACTCAATGGCGGCGTCCAGGCTCATGTCCCATTCGATATTGAGCTGGTTCTTGGTCATGCCGTGGGCGAAGGTCGGTCCTCTGGCCAGCGCAAGCGCCAGTTCCTGAGCCGTCGGCATCAAGGCCTCGGCCTCGACGATGCGGTTGTGGAAGCCCCAGCGTTCGCCCTCGTCGGCGGTCATCACACGGCCGGTGAACAACAGCTCCGACGCCCGCCCCTGGCCGATCTGGCGCGGCAGGATGGCGCAGGCGCCCATATCGCAACCGGCCAGCCCGACGCGGGTGAACAGGAAGGCCGTCTTCGTCTTCGGCGTGGCGATGCGCAGGTCCGAGGCCATGGCCATGATCGCTCCGGCCCCGACGCAGACCCCGTCCAGCGCCGCGATGATCGGCTGGGGGCAGCCGCGCATGGCCTTGACCAGATCGCCCGTCATGCGCGTGAACCTCAGCAGCTCGGGCGCGGCCATCCCGGTCAGCGGGCCGATGATCTCGTGTACGTCGCCGCCGGAGGAGAAATTGCCGCCCGCGCCGGTCACGATCACCACCTTGCAATCGTCCGCATGGCTCAGATCGCGGAACAGGTCGCGCATCTCGGCGTAGGATTCGAACGTCAGCGGGTTCTTCCGCTCCGGTCGGTTCAGGGTCAGGGTCAGGGTCGCCACACCGTCGTCATCGACGGACCACAGGAAATTCTCGGGCGGATAGTCGCGCGCCATCATCGGTTCATATCCTCTGGTGTGACGGCGTGGAGCGAGCGTTTGGCGCGCTCCAGCAGATGGGTCAGGTCTTCGGCCTCGGCCTCGCTCAGGTCGGCGAACAGGGCCTCGATCCAGTGTTCGTGCGCTGCGGCCATCAGGGCGAAGTGCGATCGGCCGAGCGGCGTCAGGCGCAGCCGCTGTACGCGCCGATCCCTCCCGTCCATGGCCTCGATAAGCCCGTCGGATCTCAGCCGCACGGCCAGGCCGGTAACGTTGCCGTTGGAGACCATCAGCATGCGCGAAACCTCGCCCATGGTCAGGCCGGCCTCGCCCGCACGGTCGAGCGCGGACAGTATGTCGAACCGGGGCAGCGTCGAGCTGAAGTCGTCGCGCAGCCGCTGGGCGATCGTACGTTCGATGGTGGTGGCGCAGGTCAGCAGCCGCAGCCACAACCTCAGCGACCGCTTGCCGTCCGGCGCGCCGCCCAGTCTGTCAGGCAGAGGGGCGGCGGCAGTCACAGTTCGCCGCCCGCGACGGGGACGGCTGCCCCGTTGACGCCTGAGGCGCCGTCGCCGCACAGCCAGACGACCGTCGCGGCGACTTCGTCGGGCGTGATCAGCCGTCCCTGGGGATTGGAGGCGGCCAGCGCCGCGCGCGCCTCGTCCTCGGTCCTCCCGGTCTTGCCGACGATAGCGTCCACGGATCGCGCCACCAGATCGGTGTCGGTGAAACCGGGGCAGACCGCGTTGACCGTGACGCCCTTACTCGCGACTTCCAGCGCCAGCGCCCGCGTCAGACCGACCAGCCCGTGCTTGGCCGCGACATAGGCGGACACGTAGGTGTAGCCCTTCAGGCCCGCCGTCGAGGCGATGTTGACGATCCGGCCCCAGCGGCGGGCCAGCATTCCCGGCAGGACCAGACGCGCGGCCTCGGCGGGCGCTTCGAGGTTCAGGGCCAGCATGGCCCGGAGGTCGGCGATGTCGGTCTTCAGGAAGGGCGCGGACGACGCCCCGCCGGCGTTGTTGACCAGGATGTCGATCGGCCCGAACCGGTCCCGCCCGGCCTCGATGGCGGCCCCCAGGGCTTCGGCGTCGGTCACATCCGCCGGGGCGGCAAAGGCGGCGGCGCCGATGCGGTCGGCGCTCTCATCCAGCCGGCCGATGTGGCGGCCGATCAGGGTGACGAGGCACCCCGCCTCGGCCAGCCGTTCCGCGGTCGCCCGACCGATACCGGACCCCGCGCCCGTCACCACCGCATGGCGTCCGTCCAGCGCGCCGCTCATACCGGTCCCGCCTGCAACTGCCGCTCCATGTTCCGGGCCAGCTGGGCAAAGCCGGCGCGGTACTGAAGGGGGGGCTGGATGCCGCGCCAGCCCAACGCGGCAGCGGCACGCAGGCTCCAGTTCGGATCGGCCAGGTGCGGCCGGGCGAGGGCGCACAGATCAGCCCGGCCGGCGGCGAGAATGCTGTTCACATGGTCGGGCTCATAGATGTTGCCGACCGCCATGGTGGCTACCCCCGCCTCGTTGCGGATGCGGTCGCTGAACGGCGTCTGGTACATGCGGCCATAGACCGGCCTCGCCTGCTCGGAGGTCTGGCCGGCCGAGACGTCGATCAGGTCGCAGCCGGCGTCGGCGAAGGCGCGGGCGATGGCGACGGAGTCCTCGGGGGTGAGGCCGTCGTCGACCCAGTCCGTGGCCGACAGGCGGACAGACATCGGCTTGTCGTCGGGCCAGACGGCGCGCAGGGCGGCGAAGACCTCGAGCGGGAAGCGCAGGCGGTTCTCCAGGGAGCCGCCGCATGCGTCCCTGCGCTGGTTGGAGACGGGGGTCAGGAAGGACGACAGCAGATAGCCGTGGGCGCAGTGCAGCTCGACCATGTCGAAGCCGGCCTCGTCGGCCCAGGCGGCGGCGCGGACGAAGTCGTCGCGGACGCGGTCCATATCGGCGCGGGTCATCTCGCGCGGGGTCTGGTCTTCGTCCGACCACGGAATGGCGGAGGCGGCGATCAGCGGCCAGCCGTCCTCAAGCGGTTGATCGGCGCGCGGACCCCAAGGCCGTTCGACCGAGCCCTTGCGGCCGGCATGGGCCAGCTGGATGGCGATGCGCGAGCCCTGGGCGTGGATGAAGTCGACGATCCGCCGCCACGCGTCGCGGTGTTCCGGGCGGTACATCCCGGCGCATCCGGGCGTGATGCGGGCGTCCGCCGAGACGTCCGTCATCTCGGTGAAGACCAGTCCCGCGCCGCCCAGCGCCCGGCCTCCGAGATGGACGAGGTGGAAGTCGTTCACCATCCCGTCTTCCGCCGAATACATGCACATGGGCGAGACGACCACGCGGTTGGGCAGGGTCAGACCTCGCAGCCGCAGGGGCGCGAACATCGGCGCGGGCGGATCGTCCGTGAGGGGAGCCCCGGCCTGATCGGCGAACCAGCGCTCGACCCGTGTCAGGAAGACAGGGTCGCGCAGGCGCAAATTCTCATGGCTGACGCGCTGGCTGCGGGTCAGCAGGCTGTAGGTGAATTGCAGCGGGTCGAGATCGACGTAGCGTTCGACGGTCTCGAACCATTCGGTGGAGTTGCGGGCGGCGCTCTGCAGCTTCAGCACCTCGACGCGGCGCTCAGCCTCATAGGCGGCAAGGCCGGCCTCAAGCTCTCCCGGTTCAGTCAGGGCCCGGGCCAGTCGGATGGCGTCCTCGAACGCCAGTTTCGTGCCCGATCCGATCGAGAAATGGGCGGTGTGGGCGGCGTCGCCGAGCAACACCACCTTGCCGTCGCGCCAGTTGGCGCAGGCCACGCGCGAGAAGTTGAGCCAGGCCGACCCGCCCAGGTGGCGCGCATTGCTCATCAGCGCATGACCGCCCAGCCATCCGGCGAAAAGTGCCTCGGCCGCGCGACAGGTCTGGTCCTGATCCATCCCGTCGAAACCGAGCCCCCGCCAGGTCGCCTCGGAGCATTCAACGATGAAGGTCGAGGCCCCCGGCTCGAACTGATAGGCGTGAGCCCAGATCCAGCCATGCGGCGTCTGGACGAAGGCGAAGGTAAAGGCATCGAACGCCTGGGTCGTGCCCAGCCAGATGTATTTGTTGGGCCGCACATCGACATCGACGCCAAACACTTCCGGCGTTTTGTTGCGAACGCGGCTGTTCAATCCGTCGGCGGCTATGATCACATCGGCGTCCAGCGCGCGGACATCCCCGACCTCGCTCCGGAACCGCAGATCGACGCCCAGAGAGCGGGCGCGGTCCTGCAGGATCGTCAGCAGGCGCTTCCGCCCTATGCCGGCGAAGCCATGACCGCCCGAGCGGACAGTCTGGTCATGGATATGCACGTCGATGTCGTCCCAATGGACGAAGGCGGCCTCGATGGTCGCGGCGGTCTCGGGGTCGCCGGCCTTAAGATTGGCCAGGGTCTGGTCGGAAAAGACCACGCCCCAGCCGAAGGTGTCGTCCGGCCGGTTGCGCTCATGCACCACCACATCCAGCGACGGGTCGCGCAGTTTCAGCGAGATGGCGAGGTAGAGCCCTCCGGGCCCGGCCCCGACGACGGCGATCCTCTTTACAGCCCTGCGCGACGACATATTTTAAGCCTAAAATAGATTGGCGTCGGCGTCCAGAGTCACCCCGTTCACGTCACCGGCCCGGCGTGTTCCTCAGACCAATGTTCGACGGTCTTCCCATCGTCCTGGGTCCTCATCGGCCATAGCCGGGGTGGAGCCATGATCACCGGCCCGATTGGGCAACAGATCGACGGCGAACAGGCCAGGGAACAGATCGTCTCCGCACTGATCCTCGGCGCGCCCATCATGGTCCCGCCCGGCCGGGACGTCGGCCGATCCCCGGACCGACGACCTGGGCGGCCAGAGCATCCGGACCACCGGTGTGGATCCGAGCTGGGGCCTTCACCTCATCGACGTCGATCATTCGATGGGTCCGCTCATCGACATCGTCGCCAGACAGAGCAACGCCTAAGCAGCGGCGCGTCAGGACCGCGCCCCCCGCCCGTCTCGGTGACCGCCAGCAGGGGTAGCCGTGTGGTCTGTTTGACTTAGGCGGCCGGGTCGCTGGCGAGCGAACGCGCCAGCGCCACGACGATGCGGCGTTGATCCGCCGTCTCGATTCGCCCGTAGGCCTCGAGCAAGGCCTTCGAGCCGCTCACGGCGAACAGGTCCAGACCATCCCGAGCCCCCGGCTCGTCCGGCTCGAAGAAGGTGCTCACCGGCTGTCCGAGCGCATGGGAAATGAGCATCAGGCGCGAGGCCGACACTCTGTTGGTGCCCCGCTCATATTTCTGGATCTGCTGGAAGGTCACGCCCGTGGCCTTGGCCAGATCGGTCTGGGTGAGGCCACGCAGTTCGCGCACGGCGCGAACACGTTGGCCGACGGCAATATCGATCGGGTTAGGCGTCGCAGAAGTCATGGGATCAAGCTAGAACATTCCGCTCGGCCGACGCAACTCGCGCGCGCTCATCGCGCAGCCGACCCTCCCAGATTCCGGCTGCCAGGGCGATCATGAGGCCGTAGAACATGAGATACAGAGTGGAGATATAGGCGCGCGCCACGACGCTGGGATCGATCAGCATGCCCACATGGCTGAGGATCGCCAGGAGCTGGAACGCGCAACCGAACAGCAGCCACACCCTGTGGGTTCTGACGAGCAGGTACAGAAACACCCCAAGATTCGCCGCGTCGATGATGAGGATGTTCCACTGCGGCGAGGTCCAGTCGGTCCAATTCTGAACGAGGGGCGAGAGGATCGAGGCGATCACGATCGAAATAGCCGCGACCCGTTCAGTGTGCGCGCCTTTCCAGATGGCCGCGCCGCACACGACGATGTTCAGGATCACACCGCCGATCTGGGCGGCCGTGGCCAGGAACAGGACGTTGTCGTTGAACATGCGGAGGCTCGCGATACGCCGTCGAGGCGCACCGCGAGCATAGCATCAAGCGGCGACCTTGAGACCCGTTGGACGCGGCAGGCTCTCTTCGGGCTTTCCGACACCCGTGCCCTGCATGATGGTATTGCCCAGTCCGACCTGCGGAGCTGCCGCCTGAAGTGCGTGATGCGCGGCAACGATCTGGTCCCGCGCCTTGCCAAGCGCACGGACCGATCCGGTGACGCCGGTCATGGCGTGGCTGCCGAGCACGGCCGACAGGTTGTTCTCGCGGCGAACGGAAGACATCGCGGCGATGAGGTGGGCCGCCTTTTCGAGGGCTGCATCGATGGCGTCTTCGGTCTCGAACAGCGCCGTCGCCAGCTTTTGTCCATATTCACGTCGTTGCATGGGGGCTCCTTCTCCCGCCTGGCGGGGGTCATGGTGGACTTCGCTTGTTGGAAGGCGGATCAGCGCAGTTGCTGGGCTTGATCCGCCGCGTGCAGAAGGTGCTGGATCATCAGCGTCGCGCCGATGGCTCCCGCGAGCAGAAAGGCGATGCCGCACGTCAGGGCGATCACCATTAGCAGGTCCCGCCCGACGCGGCCGTACTCGACGGTCGAAGATTGGCCGCGCTCGGTGGCCGATCGTGATCGGGCAACAGTACGAGCCCGATACAGATAATCTCGCGCAGCAGATCGAGCTTCGAGAGAAATGGGCTCATCTCGCGCGTCACCGCGACCAGGTGCAGGACGGCCGCTTTCTCGGCCGGTGTTTGCGCCAGGTCCTCGAAGACGGTCTCCAGATAGTCCCAGGTCCAGTTCGGTAATGTGAGGGTCAATGGGGCCTCCTTTCGTGCGAAAGAAGGCGGCGCCCGAGGCGGCATCGGCTACTCGGGACGGCTCCCCTACGGGTTCGTTCCGTAGGCCGGCGTTGATCAACAGCAGCGCAGCGTCCCGGCGCGAGGCGACGCCCAGTCGCTTGCACGCGGTCTCGATATGCTTGTCGACGGTCTTTGAGGAGATCCCGAGATCGCGCGCGATCTCCTTCGACTGGCGATGCTGTGCGACACCCACCAGGCACTGCCGTTCTCTCGCGGTGAGCTGCTTAAGCTCGTTCATCGTCCCACCCCCCGGATCAACCAACAGGGTTAGTCGATGGAAAGCAATTCCCTAAGCGTGCATCCCGCCCTTTATGTCTGAAGGCCGACATAGACGTTGTGGCGATGCCGCTGCGATCCTTCCCGAAGCGACCAGGGATCGGGACATCAAGACGCGATGGGCGGCGCTCATTTCGCAGCCCGTGAGCCGGCGGGAAAACTTTGGAGCGCGCACCGACACGGGTGTCGATGGCGTTCCGAGCGGCCGCCTGCATTCGACCCCTCCCTACAACGGCGCGACTGGCGGAACGTCGGGGCGACCGCCATGGTGCGGCGGGAGTGAATCGGAGCGTTCGGCGATGAGAACCCTGTCCCTGCACCGTCGTTCGGCGCTGACCCTGGCGGGAGGCGGTCTGCTCGCTGGCCTGGCGCCCCTGCCCGCCTTCCCGCAGTCCGAAGACTGGGCCGCGCAGACTTGGGAAGACCTGGGCGCCGATGTAAAGGCCGAGTTCAAATGGGCCTGGGACCACTATGTCGAGCGCGCCTGGGGCAAGGACGAGATCAATCCGGTTTCAGGCACGTCCCAGTCCTTCTTCATCGGGGGCCACGACCTGGGTCTGTCGCTGGTCGAGGCGCTGGACACCCTGTGGATCATGGAGCTGGACGCCGAGTTCCAGGCAGGCGTCGACTGGGTCAAGGCGAACCTGAACTTTGACATCGACGGCGAAGCCCAGGTGTTCGAGACCAATATCCGCCTGGTCGGGGGTCTGCTGTCGGCCTTCCTGGCCTGCGGCGATCCGGTGTTGCTGGAGAAGGCGAAGGACCTTGCCGACCGGCTGATGAAGGCCTTCGATGCCTCTCCGCACGGCCTGCCGTATCGCTATGTGAACCTGAAGACCGGCGCGGTGCGCGACCCCGAGACCAACCTTGCCGAGATCGGCACCTACATCTCCGAGTTTGGAGTCCTCAGCCAGCTGACGGGCGAGCCGAAATACCATGCCGCCGCGAAACGGGCCCTGATGCATGCCCTGAACATGCGGTCCGGGATCGGCCTGATGGCGGCCAACATCCACGCCGAGACCGGCCGGTTCACCAGCCGCAACGCCTCGATCGACGTCTATGCCGACAGTTTCTACGAATACCTGTGGGACGCCTGGGAGCTGTTCGGCGACGAGGCGCTGAAGGTCGCCGCGCAGGAGTGCCTGCAGGCCATGATCAACCATCAGGGCAGGCGCTACGACGGCCTGCTGTGGTTCCCGATGGTCGACTACGAGACCGGCGCGGTGACCGGCACATCGCAGACGGTGCTCGGCGCCTATCTGGCGGGGCTGCTGGGACAGGCGGGTTTCAAGACCGAGGGCGACGACTTCCTGAAGACCTACGAGACGATGCAGGATCGCTATCTGATCGTCCCGGAATCGACCGACGTCACCACCGCCCGCCCCCGCACCCTGCGCACGGGTCTGCGTCCCGAGGTGGCCGACGCCTGCCTGAACCTGTGGCAGCACGACCGCGACGACCGGTACCGCGCCATCGCGGCGACCCACTATCGCAACATGAAGTCGAGCTCGAAGGCGCCCTACGGCTACACCGCCCTGACCGACATCACGACCCGACCGATGACCCAGGGCGACAACTGCCCCGGCTACTGGTGGTCCGAGCAGATGAAATACTACTTCATCCTGTTCGCCGCGCCCAAGCGGATCGACATCGACCGGCTGATGCTGAGCACGGAGGCCAACGTGCTACGGGGGTTTGTCCGTTCGTCCTGACGAAAAACACCCTGACGAAACGGACGAAACGGACCAAATCCTCTGTTCGCCCTCTCCGCGAAGCGTGAGTCCGAACTCTACACCCGCAGCGAACCAAGGCGCGTTCGGAAGGGTGTGCGCCCCGCCGACACTGACTGGATCAGGATTTCCATGTCGAATAGAAAAATCCGTTCGACTTAGTTCGTAGGGTTGAGATGGCGCCGGACGCGTCACTTCCCCACGTGCCTTCGCGCGCGGAGGGGTGATCGTCAGCGCCTGCTCATCGAATACGGCCGCGCCGCCTCTCCCGCGTCCCATGTCCGGTTCGGCTCTGAACCCATGACGAAATGCAGTTCGCCGCCGGCGGTGATCTCGTCGTGCCCGATCCAGGTGCGGTCCAGCGGGCGGCCGTTCAGCGTGACCAACTGGATATAGCGGTTGGCGTCGCGCAGACCGGCTGTCGAGATCACGAACCTCCGACCATTGGGCAGGTTCAGCGTCGTGCGATCCGTGAACGGGCGGCCGATGACGTACTGGCCCGAGCCCGGCGTGACCGGATAGAAGCCCATGGCCGTGAACATCAGCCAGGCCGACATCTGGCCCACGTCGTCGTTGCCGGCCAGGCCGTCGGGACGCGAATGGTACTGGCTCTCGACGATCTGCTTCAGCCGTTCCTGAGTCCGCCAGGGCTGGCCCGCATAGACATAGGCATAGGCCGAGTGGTGGCTGGGCTCGTTGCCGTGGATGTACTGGCCGATCAGGCCGGCGATGTCCTCGGCGTGGGAGTAGTCGAGGCCGGCGTTGTCGTAGTCGAACATGGCGTCGAGCCTGGCGACCGTCGCCGCGTCCCCGCCCATGACGGCGACCAGGGCCGCCATGTCCTGGGGCACGAACCACGAATACTGCCAGGCGTTGCCCTCGGTGTAGTCGGAGCCGTAGTTGATCGCGACGGGATCGAACGGCTCCCGGAACGAACCGTCAGCCAGACGGGCGCGCACGAACCGGGTCTCCTGATCCCAGGTGTTCCGCCAGAAGCCGGCGCGGCGATCGAACTCGGTGGCGACGTCCGCGCGGCCCAGACGCTCGGCCATGCGGGCGATGGTCCAGTCGTCATAGGCGTATTCGACCGTCTTGGACGCCGCCTCAGGCTCCCGGTCGATGGGGACGTAGCCCAGGTCCATATAGTCGCCGAGGCCGCCGTAGGGGCGGTATGTCGCCGAGGCGACCATGGCGTCCAGCGCGGCATTCCCATCGATGCCGGGAATGCCTTTCAGGTAGGCGTCCGCGATCACCGGGACGGCGTGATAGCCGATCATGGTCCAGGTCTCCTGACCGTGGAACGACCAGACCGGCAGGATGCCATAGGGGCTGACCTGCTGCGCGGCGATCAGCGAGTTGACGATGTCGGCGTTGCGCTGGGCCGGGGCCAGCAGGGTCAGCAGCGGATGCTCGGCCCGGAAGGTGTCCCACAGGCTGAAGGTCGAGTGGACGGTGAAATCGGACCTGTGCACCGCATTGTCCGGGCCGCGCCAGCGACCGTCGACGTCGGAGTGGACCGAGGGCGCGATCAGGGCGTGATAGAGGGCGGTGTAGAGGGTCGTGCGCAGTTCCGGCTCCGCCTCAATGTCGACGGCGCCGAGCGCCTCGTTCCACGCCGCCCGCGTCGCCGCGCGCTGGGCGTCGAAGGCGAAACCCTCGCCTTCGGATTCCAGATTAGCGATGGCCCCGGCCTCATCGACCGAGGAGATGGCGACCTTGACCAGCAACGGCCCGTCGATCTGGCCGAAGTCGAACGCAGCCTCCAGCGCCCGGCCCTGGACCTGTTGCCGGTCATCCAGCGCCCGGCCCGGCTGGCGGAAGCCGTTGTAGGGGACGTCGGTCTCGCGGTTCTGGATCTGGTGACCGACCATGGGCGCGGAGAACCGCATGGCGAAATAGAGCTGACGTCCCGGCGCCCAGCCGCGCAGCTCGCGGAAGCCCGTCACCGTCCCGTCCTGATGGACCCGGATTCGCGACCACAGGACCTTGCCCGGATAGTCGTAGATCGAGTTCCTCAGATCCAGCAGCAGCCTTGCCCGCGCGCCGTCCTCGAAGGTGTAGCGGTGCAGGCCGGTGCGGACGCCGACGGTCAGCTCGGCGCGGACCTGGGTGTCTGTGAGCTGGACCGAATAGTAGCCGGGCTCGGCGGTCTCCGAGGCCTTGTCGTAGCGCGAGCGGTAGCCCGAGCCGGGCGTGGCGACGTCGCCCACATCCCATTCCACCGCGTCGCCCGTCTGCGGCGTGATCAGGACGTCGCCCAGGTCGGAGTGGCCGGTGCCGGAGAAATGGGTATGGGAAAAGCCCATGATGGTCGGGTCGTCGTTGCGATAGCCCGAGGCCCAGTCATAGGACTGGCGGAAGGCGCGATAGTCGGTGTCGGGGCTGAGCTGCACCATGCCGAAGGGCGCGACCGGGCCGGGGAAGGTGTGGCCCTTGCCCGACGTGCCGATGAAGACGTCGACGGCCTCGACCGGATCGGACGCCTGCGCCCATCCAGGCCCCGCCAGACACACCGCCATCGCCGCCGCCAGACCGATACGCCGCATCAGGATACTCCCCGCCACCGTTTCCCGACCCTATCAGCCGGGATTCCCCCTGTCGCCCAAGGCGCCCTGACACCGAAAGCGGATAGAGGCACTTGCAAATCATTCTCAACGTATGGCACAGGCCGTGTGTGACCGACGCCGCTGCAAAACCTGTCGCCAAGGCCGCCGCCCGTACGCGGTCGATGAACGGCGCACGCGCCTTCTGGCTGAAGGAACTGCACCGCTGGCACTGGATCTCGGCGGGGCTGTCACTGGCCGGAATGTTGCTGTTCGCCATCACCGGCATCACCCTGAACCACGCCGCCCAGATTCCGGCCGAACCGGTGACGATGGAGCTGACGGCGACCCTGCCCGCCCCCCTGCTGGACCGGCTGTCCGACTTCCCTGACGAGACGACCGATCCGGTCCCCGACGCGATCGCCCGCTGGGTCTCCTCGGAGCTGGACATCTCCATCGCCGGCAAGGCGACCGAAACCGCGCCGGACGAGATCTATGTCGCGCTGAAGGGCCCCGGCTCCGACGGCTGGGTCACCATCGACCGGGGTACGGGCGAGGCCGTGCGCGAGACCACGACGCGCGGCTGGGTCGCCTACATCAACGACCTGCACAAGGGCCGCGACACCGGCCCCGTCTGGTACTGGTTCATCGATGTCTTCGCGGTCGCGTGCATCGTCTTCACCGTCACCGGCCTGACCCTGCTCTGGCTGCACGCCCGGACGCGCGCCTCGACCTGGCCCCTGGTCGGGCTGGGCATCGCCATCCCGGTCATCATCGCCCTCATCTTCATCCACTGACGAGTTCCTCTCCATGTCGTCGCGTATCCGCCCCCTGCCCCTGATCATCGCCGTCGGCGCCGCCTCGATCGCCGCCCCGGCCCTGGCCGCCGACCTGACCGTGACGCTGGAGGTGCCGACCCTCTCGACCGCCGCCTATCACCGCCCCTATGTCGCGGTCTGGATCGAGCGGCAGGACACGGCCCAGACGGCCGTGCGCACCATCGCCCTGTGGTACGGGGCCGGCGCCACGGCGCGCGGCGAAGGCGACGGCGAACAATATCTGAAGGACATCCGCACCTGGTGGCGCAAGGGCGGCCGCGCCATGGCCCTGCCGATCGACGGCGTCACCGGACCGACCCGCGCGCCGGGCCGCCAGACGGTCACCGTCTCCGGCGCCCGCCTCGCCAGCCTGCCGGCCGGTTCGTACAACATCGTCGTTGAGGCGGCCCGCGAACAGGGCGGCCGCGAGATCGTCCGCCTGCCCTTCACCTGGGGCGGCGCGGCCAATAGCGCTTGCGCCGCAGGAACCTCCGAACTGGGCGCCGTGCGCGTCGCCGTCACCCGCTAGGGATCAGTCGCCATGAAGACCTTCATCCTGCCCACGAAAGCCCTGGCCGCCCTGGCCGTCCTGGCCGCCGTCGCCGCACCGATGTCGGCCACCGCCCACCGGGGCTGGCTCATGCCCTCGCACACCGTTCTGTCGGGGGACTCCTTCTGGGTCTCGTTCGACGCCGGCGCCTCGAACGGCGTCTTCATCGCCGACCACGCCCCGCTGCGCCTGTCGCCCCAGAGCCTGTCGATCACCGCGCCCGACGGCTCGGCCGGCGCGGCCGCCAACCTGATGCAGGGCGCCTACCGCACCACCTTCGACGTCGAGGTCAACAAGCCCGGCACCTGGAAGATCGCCAACGCCTCGGCCGGCATGACCGCGACCTGGACGCTGAACGGCGAACAGGGCCGCTGGCGGGGTCCGGCAGCCGAGATGGCGGCCAACGTTCCGGCCGGCGCCACCGAAGTCGCCTCGGCCTTCAGCGCCAGCCGGCTGGAGACCTTCGTCACCCTGGGCGAGCCGACCACCACCGTCTTCACCCCGAGCGGCGTCGGCATCGAGATGGTCCCGGTGACCCACCCGAACGATCTGGTCGCCGGCGAGGCGGGCGTGTTCCAGTTCCTGAAGGACGGCCGGCCCTACGCCGACGCCGACGTCGTCGTGGCGCGCGGCGGCCTGCAGTACCGCGACAACCCGGACGAGATCACGGCCAGGACCGACGCCGAGGGCCGGGTCTCGATCGCCTGGCCCGAGGCCGGCCTGTACTGGGTCAACACCTCGTGGCGCGACCCGGCGGCCCCGGCCGGCGGCGGCCGCAACGGCCCGCCGGTCGCCTCGGCCCAGTACACTGCTGTCCTGCAGGTCCTCCCCTGACCCTTCGCGGATCGCGCGGAACCCCGCCGCCGCTCGATCTCCGCGAGGCGGACGACCGGTCGGCGACCCGCGTCCTGATCCCGCCCATGGGCGCTCCGCCGTCCAGACCGCCAGGCGACGACGTCCGGCGGCTGGGCGGCGAGACCATGGGCACGACCTGGTCGGTCCGCGCCGTCGCCCCGGCCGGGATCGACGACGCGGCGCTGATGGTCGCCGTCCGGACCGAGCTGGATGCGATCATTGCCGCCTTCAGCCCGTGGGACCGGACCAGCGAGATCTCCCGCTTCAATGCCGCGCCCGCCGGAATCTGGGCCCTGTCCCAGACCTTCTGGACGGTGCTCGACGCCTCGATGAACCTGGCCGACGACACCGATGGCGCAGTCGATCCGACCCTTGGCGCGCTCGTCGATCTATGGGGTTTCGGCCCGTCCGGAGCGCGCGTCGGGACCGTCCTTCCGTCGGACGACGAGGTTGCCGCAGCCCTGGCCGTCAGCGGCTGGCAGAAGCTGCGCCTGAACCGCGATGCGCGCGGCGCCATGCAGCCCGGCGGCATGAGGCTGGACTTCGCCGGCATCGCCAAGGGCCATGCGGTGGACCGGGTCTCCGAAGCCCTGACGCGTCTCGGCGCGACTTCCCACCTCGTCGAGATCGGCGGCGAGATGCGCGGCCAGGGCGTGAAGCCGGACGGCCAGCCGTGGTGGATCGGTCTGGAGGAACCGCCGGGCGCCCCCTCCGCCCGCACCGTCGCCGCGCTGGTGGATATCGCGGTCGCCACCTCCGGCGACTGGCGCCGCGCCTTCGAGCACGACGGCCGCCTCTATCCGCACACCATCGACGGCCGCACCGGCCGGCCGATCGACAACGGCGTGACCTCCGTTACCGTCTTCCACGCCAGCGCCATGACCGCCGACGCCTGGGCCACCGCCCTGACCGTTCTCGGCCCCGACGCAGGCCCTGCGACGGCCGAGGCCTACGGCCTCGCCGCCCAGATGGTGGTTCGCACCGCCGACGGCGTCGTCGAACACCTGACCCCCGCCTTCGTCGCCATGATGGACGAGGACGAAGCCGGGTGAGCGACGACCCGATCCGCTGGATCTGGGCGGCCCTGACCGTCGTCGCCTGGCTCGCCTTCACCGGCTGGAAGATCCGGCGGGTCCGCGCCAGGCCCACGGCGGCCGCGCAGCCGGGCTCGACCCTGATCGCCGTCGCCAGTCAGACCGGCTTCGGCGACGAACTGGCCGAGATGACCCGCAAGGCCTTCGCCGACGCCGGTCGCCCCGCCCGGGTGAAGTCGTTCGCGGACATCGAGCCGACCGACCTGATCGCCCCCGCCCGCGTCCTGTTCATCGCCTCGACCACCGGCGAGGGCGACGCTCCCGACAGCGCCTCCCGCTTCGTCCGCCGGATCATGACCGATCAAACGCGCCTGGCAGGGCTGGAGTACGGTCTCCTCGCTCTCGGCGACCGGACCTATGTCGAGTTCTGCGGTTTCGGTCGGGCGCTGGACGGCTGGCTGAAGTCGGCCGGCGCGCGATCCCTGTTCGATGCGGTCGAGGTCGACAACGGCGACGCCGCCGCCGTCCGCCACTGGCAGGGCGAACTCAGCCGCCTGACCGGCTCGGTCGCCGCCCCCGACTGGGCCCCGCCCGCCTATGCCGACTGGCGCCTGGCTGAGCGCCGCCTGCTGAACCCCGGCAGCCCCGGCGAGGGCGCCTGGCATCTGGCGTTCGAGCCCGTCGACGGCGCCCTGCAATGGGTCGCCGGCGACATCGCCGAGGTCGGCGCCCCCTCGCCGGAGGGCGGCCTGGCCCACCGCGAATACTCCGTCGCCTCCCTGCCCGCCGACGGCCGCGCCGAGTTCCTGATCCGTTTGATGCGCCGGCCCGACGGAACGCCCGGCCTCGCGTCGGGGTGGCTGACCGAGACGCTGGAAGTCGGCGAGATCGCGCCGATGCGCATCCGCGCCAACCGCGCCTTCCACGGCCCGGAGGCGGCGACTCCGATGATCCTGATCGGCAACGGCACGGGCATCGCCGGCCTCCGCTCGCACTTGAAAGCTCGCGCTGCCCAGAAGGTGAACGCCGGCGCCTGGCTGATGTTCGGCGAGCGCACGGCGGCCCATGACAGTTTCCACGACGCGGAACTGCGGCGCTGGCTGGCTGAAGGAACCCTGACCCGTCTCGATCGCACCTTCTCGCGCGATCCCGGCGACGGCCGCTATGTCCAGGCGGTGATCGAGGCTGAAGCCGGTTCCGTCCGCGACTGGGTCGCACGCGGCGCCGCCATCTACGTCTGCGGCAGCCTCGAAGGCATGGCCGGAGGCGTGACCACGGCGCTCGAAACCGTCCTCGGCGCCGACGCCCTGCGCGACCTCGTCGAGACCGGCCGATACCGTCGCGACGTCTACTAGGCGCTCAGGCAGGCCCGGGTGTAGCCTCGCCGCGGGAATCGGGGAGACGACGATGACGAACTTCAGGGCGGCGACGCGCGACTGGCTGCTGACGCCCGTCATGATGCTTATGGCCGCCCTGACACTGGGCCTCGCGGGCTGTTCCACCGTCGCAGCACCCACGACCTATGCCGCCCCCGCTCCGGCCGTCCTCGTCGAGGCCTGGGTCGGACCGGTCGAGGAGGTCCGCACCGATCGCGTCCTGACTTTCTACCGGGCGTACGGGGGTGGCGCGAACCGCCTCGGGGCCTGGCTGTCGCCCGTTCAGCCGACGTCTTCGCAAGGCGTGCGCGAGGCCATGGCCCTGCCGCCCGCCAACACTGCGGAGTTCTACTCCGTCGTCACTGTCCCCGCGGGCACCCTGATGAAGGTCGGAATCGCCGCCCCCGCCTTCGACCAGCCCGGCGGCGGATCGCAGGTTCAACTGCTAGAGCTGATCCCGGCCGAGAGCTTCTCCGATCCCATCCCCCTGCCCCCCGCGCGGCCGTGACCAGCATCGATCTGCCCGATGGCGACCGCCTGATCCTCCACGGCCTGTCCGCGCCCGAAGGCGAGCGCGGTTCCATCGTCTGTCTGCATGCGACCGGCCGCCGTCGCTGGATCGCCCATCCGCCCAAAGGCGACGCCCAGGACGCCTTCGTCGCCATGCGGCTGGAAGACGGCGTGCTGATCGCTGACAGCTTCCAGGGGCTCCGCATGCGCATCGACCTCGGCACCGGCGCGGTGCGGCCCGACACCTTCCTTAAATAGCGGGCGCGCGGTAGCCGAGCCGCACCCAGACCGCGAAGCTGATCATCAAAGCCGCCAACAGACCCAGCCACACCGGCCCGATCACGCTCCACAGCAGATAGACGTTCAGCGCGGCGATGACTGCGCAGATCGAATAGCCAACAACCTGCACCAAGCGCCCGTTCGCGAACTGGCCCATCCTCGCCTTGTCCGACGTCAGCATCATCAGGGGGAAGATCGCGAACGGCAGCTGCATCGACAGCACGACCTGGCTGATGACCAGCAGCTGGACCGTGTCCCGCCCACCAGTGGCCGAGACGATCACCAGGGCCGGAACGATCGCGATACTCCGGGTGACCAGCCGCCGGATCCACGGTTTGATGCGGATCCTGAGGAAGCCCTCCATCACGATCTGACCGGCCAGGGTCCCTGTAATCGTCGAGGACTGGCCCGAGCACAGCAGGGCGACCGCGAAGGCCGTGGCCGCCGCTCCGCCCAGGGCGGGTTTCAGCAGTTCGTGCGCCTGGCGCAGGTCGTCGACTTCGACCCCAGCCTTCCAGAACACCGCCGCCGCCAGCACCAGAATCGCTGCGTTGACGAAGAAGGCGGCGCCCAGGGCCACGATCGTGTCGACCGTATTGTGCCCGATGGCCGCCTTCAGGTCGGCGATCCCCCGGCCGTGCGCCCGCGTCTGTACGATCGACGAATGCAGATAGAGGTTATGCGGCATGACCGTCGCGCCGAGGATGCCCAGCGAGATCAACAGCGCGCCTCCGCCCGGCAGGCTGGGAAGGAGGGCTCCGTGCGCCGCTGCGGCCCAGTCGGGTTGAGCGAGGAAGATCGACCAGGCGAAACAGGCGCCGATGGTCGTGACCAGGGCGATGACGATGGCCTCCAGCCAGCGGAAGCCGAAATTGATCAGCATCAGCAGGATCAGCACGTCGAAGCCGGTAATCAGCACGCCCCACATCAGCGGGATGCCGAACAGCAGGTTAAGCGCCACCGCCGCCCCGACCAGCTCGGCCAGGTCGCAGGCGATGATGGCGATCTCGCACAACAGCCACAGTGCGATCGACGTCGGCTTTGAGTAGGTATCCCGGCAGGCCTGGGCGAGGTCCTGGCCCCTGACCAGCCCCAGCCGAGCGCACAGGACCTGCAGGAAGATGGCCATCAGGTTGGAGGCCAGGATGACCCACAGCAGGGCGTATCCGAACTGGCTGCCGCCCGCGAGATCGGTGCCCCAGTTGCCGGGATCCATATAGCCGACCGCAACCAGGAAGCCGGGGCCGGAGAAGGCCAGCATCCGCCGCCACCAGGGCCGCGCCACACTGCCTTCGGTCCACACCGGGATGCTGCGATGGGCCTCCGGCAGGGAGCGGTTGTGGTCAGCGGCGCCTGGAACGACCATCGATATCTCCCTGTCCGGCAAGAATTCAGCCTCGGCTGAATCTATATACGCGACAAATCGTCACCGGATGCGAGGGAAATCAGCCCCCGTCGCGCAGGCGCCTGGTCAGGCTTTCGAACAGGGTCAAGGTCTCGGGGCTGACGTGGTGCTCTATGCCCTCCGCATCGGCCTCGGCGGTCTCTCCCGTGACGCCGAGCGCGATCAGGAATTCGTGCACGATCCGGTGCCGTTCACGCGACGCCGCCGCCATCGTCTCGCCCGCCGGGGTCAGGGCGATGGAGCGATAGGGTTTGGTTTCCACCAGCCCGTCCCGCTGCAGCCGCTGCAGGGCCTTGGCCGCCGTCGCCGGCGCGACGCCGAGGCAATCGGCCAGGTCGGTCAGCCGCGCCGAGCCGGTTTCCGAAATCAGGTCGCCGACCAGTTCGACATAGTCCTCCGCCACCTCGCTGGAGCGGGCGTCACGCATTCGGCGAAAGGCGGCGGCGCGTCGGGCGGCGCCGGGAACCTGGACCACATCGGTCTCCTGAAACGCACGGGCGGTCTGTGCGCGACCACCCTAGACCAGGCGGCGAGCGATTTCATCGTCCTGTCGTCCTAGGTCCGCATGAGGTCGGCATGGTATCGAGGCCTCCGATGCGTCTGTTCCGCCCCGCCCTTCTGGCCCTGATGCTGGTCGCCGCCCCGGCGCTCGCCCAGGCGCCCGCCGCACCGCCGATCCCGGCTGCCGCGGAGCCGGTGCAGTTCTATGTCTTCAGCTTCACCGACACGCCCGTCGCCGAGGCCGCCGAGGACGTGGTGGGCGGAGCCCTCGCCTGGGACCTGACCATCGATCCGGCGGTCGACGGCCTCGTCACCTTCCGCGCCGACGGCTGGTACACCGGGGAGGCCCTTCTGAAGGATTTCGGGACCGCCCTGCTGGATCAGGACATCGCCCTGATGCGCACGGGCGCCGGCGCCTACGCCGTCATCCCGCGCGCCAATGTGCCGATGATGCTGGCGCGAGGCGGCGTGCTGATGACCCTGGCCGAGCCGACGACAGCGCGCCCGCCGGTCCCGGCGCCTTCAGCCACCGCGCCGACCGCAGTCTATGGCAAGGACCGCTGGTGGGACGGGGCCTTCACCGCCCTCTTGATCTTCTTCGGCGGAGCCCTGGCGGGCGGCGCCGCCCTGTTCGGCGGCCAGACTGTCTATCGCCGGGCGGAGGCGCGGGGACGTATCGCGGCGCCCCTGCTGCGTCTGACCGACCAACGCCAGCCTGTCTCTCGCCCGCCCGAGGGCGCCGAGGCCGATCCTGATCTGATCATTCCGCGGTTCGCGCCGCGCCGAAACGGCCACTAATCCCGTCCATCCCCGCCTTCGCGGGGACGGACGGAGTGGGGCGGTCTAGAAAACCTCGTCCACCTCTGGCTGAAGCCGGGGGTCGCGCGCAATCGGTTCCGGCCGCGTCGGATCGAGCCGCACCGGCTCCGAGCGCCGCAGCCGGTCGTAGGCGTCCTGCGCATCCTGCGCGACCGAGGCGCTGTCGCGCAGGATCGTCGGCTTGAGGAAGATGAACAGGGTCCGCCGCGTCTGGCTGTCACGCCGCGAGCGGAAGGCCGCGCCGATCAGCGGCAAACTCCCCAGGCCCGGAACCCGGCTATTTGCGGTCTGACGGTCGTCGGTGACCAGGCCGCCCAGCACGATCGTCTCCCCGTCATCGGCCAGGGCCGAGGTCTGAAGGCTGCGCCGGTTGGTGACCAGATCCGCCGCCCCGATGATCGCCGTCGGCACCAGCGAGGAAATCTCCTGGCTGACTTCCAGCCGGACCACCCCGCCCTCATGCACGCGCGGCACGACCCGCAGGGTCAGGCCGACGTCCTCACGGCTGATGGTGGTGAAGGGATTGGTCGAGTTGCCGTCGGTGGCGAAGCTGCCAGTACGGAATGGCACATTCTGGCCAACCACGATCTCGGCCGCCTCGTTGTCCAGCACCGTGATGCTCGGGGAGGAGAGCAGGTTCGCCGCATTGTTGGTGCCCACGGCCTGCAGCAGCAGGCCGAAGTCGCCCTCCGACCCCGCCGCCAGCGACAGGCCCGCGCCCAGCAGACGTCCGGCCGGATAGCCCAGCGCCGTCAGCACCGTGCCCAGGTCGGTTCCCGCGTTGGAGAAGCCCGTGCCGCCGATGACGCCATCGTCCGGAACCGCGCCGCCGAGGCCCAGCTGTACCCCGATCTGCTCGCCCAGTTCGCCGGTGATCTCGACGATGGCGACCTCGATCTTCACCTGGGCGCGTCGCAGGTCGAGCTGGCTGATGACATCCTCAAGCATGTCCACCGTCGCGGGCGGACCGCGCATGACCACGGCGTTCAACTCGGGCGAGGCCTGCACCGTCACGCCTTCCAGGGTGAAGCCGTCGGCACGGGCCGGCGACCCGGATGCGGGCAACGAAGCCGCCGCGCCATCGCCCGATGTCAAGGCGCTGGCCGCCATGGCCGCCGTGTCCCGGTTGGAGGCGCTGAGGCTGGCCAGTCCGGTATTGCCCCGCAGCGACCGCGCCACCAGATTGTTCGCCGACGGCTCGCCGCCCAGAAGGCCGCGCACGATCTCGGTGATCGACTCGGCGTCGGAGTTCCTCAGACGCACGACCCGCGTGACCGGCGTCGCCCCGCCCGGGGTGTCGAGCGCCGCGACGATCGATCGGGCCTGGGCCAGGTCGGCCTCGTCGCCCCGGATCAACAGGACGTTGGAGCGCTCGTCGGCCGTCACGCGCGGCCCGCCGGCGTCAGAGCCCAGCAAGGCGCTGACCGAGGCCGCCACCTCGGTCGCGGAGGCGTGGCGCAGGGCGATGCTGTCGAACGAGGTCCCGCCGCCCTGATCAAGGGTCGCGGCCAGCTGCTGCACCCGGCGGATGTTCTCGGCGTAGTCGGTGACGACGACAGCGTTTGGTTCGGTCAGGGCCTCGATGGCGCCGAAGGACGACACCAGCGGCCGCAGGGCGCGCACGGCCTGATCCGACGGCAGATTCCGCAGGCGGACCAGACGGGTCACGATCTGCTGGTTGGAGCTGGCGGCCCCGGTCTCCGACGCCCCGCTCTGGACCACGGTCGCCTGGGGCACGACGCGCCAGAGATTGCCGCTGCGCACGGCCGCGAAACCCGAGGTCCGCAGCACCGAAAGGAACAGCTCCCACACGCCATTGCGGCTCAGCGGCTCGGCCGAGACGACGTTGACCTGGCCCTGCACCTGCGGGTCCAGCACCAGGGTGCGGCCGGTGATGCGGCTGACCTGTTCGGCGACATCCTTGATGTCGGCGCCGCGCATGTTGATGACAACGTCCTGCATGGCGACGGGCGCGGGGGCCACGGTCTGGGCCATGGAGGCGGTCCCGACCGGGCCGGCGGCGAGGCTGAGGGCCAGCACGCTGGTGGTGGTCAGGCGGAGAAACTTCGTCACGCCGGGCTCCTAGCGAAGGGGAAAGTTGAGGGTGAGACGGCGTCCGTTACGGACGACCACCACGCGCGCCTGTCCGGCGGACCGGGCGCGTTCGAAAAGCTGCTGATCCGAGCCCGCATCGCCGACCGCCTGGCCGTTCAACGTCTCGATCACATCGCCGGGCTGCAGGCCGAAGCGACGCAGCTCGGGTGAGGGATTTGGGCCGATACGATAGCCGGACGCCGTCGCTGTCACGCCTGCCGCGCCGGCGGCAGCGGCGACACTCGGCGTGGGTCCCGCGTCCGCGACGCGCGGCGCCAGCTGCGAGGCCGCCGCCGCCGCCGCCGCACTGGCCACGGGCGAGGACATCGCCAGGGCCGCCGCCGCTGCTGGCGATTGCGGCGGCTGGACCGGCATCACGGTGATCCCCGCGCCCGGCGTCGCGCTGGACACAGTGGCCGGATCGATCGCGACCGGCTCGGGGAAGTCTAGCCGCTGGCGCGCGCCGCCGGAGGACAGAATGACATGGTCCACCTCGATGGTTTCGATCACCGCGTCGCCGACCGGCGTCTGGCCGATGCCATAGATGGCTGCCGGGCCTTCGCCGATCGCGATCAGGGCCGTCGAAGCGCTGGACGGATAGGCCATCAGGATGCCTTTCAGCACCAGACCCAGGGTGGAGGCCGGCAATCCGCCGGGCGCCGTAGCCCCGCCGAACGGCGCCAGCGACACGATCCGCGCCACATCCGCATCGGCGCCCGGCGCTGCGGCGCCGCCCAAAGGAGCGAGGCTTTCAGCCACCGCGACCTCGTCGCGTCCGTCGTCCCAGCCGGTCAGCCGCCAGGTGAGCCCCGCCAGAGCCAGAGCCAGCGATCCCACGATCAAGACGCTGACGACCCTCAGCGCGAATTCGTCCCTGCGTTCCGGGGTCATGCCGTCGCTCCCCGGTCAACGAAGCCCGACAGCCGCACAGCCTCGTTCCCTGACCCCGCCGGAGACACCGCGACATCCACGGCGACCAGATCGGGATCGTCCGTATTCCGCCGTGCGACCCGCACGTCCCAGTCGCGATCCATCATGCGGACCACCGACACGTCCGCCGTCTGCATCGGGCCTTCGAGATTCAGTTCGACCAGCCGGTTCTCGGCGACCCACTGGGCCACCACCCTCTGCTCCAGCCCGCGCACCCCGTCGACATGGGCCTGGGTCGCGCGCGTCAACCCCACCGTGGCGATGGCGAGGATGAACAGGGCGACCAGCGCCTCCATCAGGGAATAGCCGTGCTTCATGCCGGCGCCTCGTCGCTCACCGGTTCGGCCACGGCGTTCAGTCCGTCGAAGGTCACACGCCAGCGGCGGTCTCCCTTGGCCAGGCCGAAGGCCGCGACCGGCTGGGCGCCGTCGGGGTCGATCGACACGGGCGAAGCTACGCCCAGCCCGACCATCCGGACGCCCGCCGGCAGCGCATGCCGCCCGGCCAGGGCATCGACCACGCCGGTCGTGCCCGCGTCGCCGCGCACGAAGCCATAACCCTCGCCGTCAAAGGCCAGCGACAGGGGTCGGCGCGTCACCAGCACATCGTCGGCCGCCAGCCTCAACCGGTCCGCCAGACGGTTGGCCTCGGTCTCGACACCCATCCCGCGATCGGCCGCGCCGACGCCCAGGGTGACGACGCCCGCCATGACCCCGACGATGGCCACCACCACGAGGATCTCGACCAGGGTCATCCCGGAGCGTCGCTTCAGACTGTGTCCCCCGACACGGCTCATCAGCGCGTGCGTTCGTTCAGGTCGGCGTCGAGCTTCTCGCCGCCCTCCTCGCCGTCCTTGCCATAGGACAGCAGGTCGTAGGCGCCGCCCGTGCCCGGGCTGCGATAGACATAGGGCTTGCCCCAGGGATCGGTCGGGACCTCGGTCAGATAGGGTTCGGCCGGATAGGCGCGCGGCTCCGGCGGCGTGGTCGGACGGGACGCCAGCGCCTCCAGCCCCTGCTGCGTCGTCGGATAGTCGCCGTTGTCGAGGCGATACATGCGCAGAGCGGTCGCGACGGTCTTCAGGTCGGTCTTGGCCACCGTCACCCGCGCCTCGTCAGGGCGGCCGATGACATTGGGCACGATCAGCACGGCGACCACGGCGATGATGGCCAGCACCACGATCATCTCGACCAGAGTCAGACCCGCACGCCGCCCATCAAGACGACGGTCAAGCTTGTGACGCTTGGACAAAGTAACCATGACACTTTTTCTCGACGGCTTAGCCAGTGGCGACAGGCTTGTTTTCGCTGCTATAGACCGGGTCAACGCCTCCGACCACGCCATTCTATTGAGTTCCGCCAATGCTCGGTCGACCCGCCCGTTCGAACCTTCCGAGCCGAGGCTTATGGCGCATCGTCGATGACAGAATCATAGCAGTCGACCGGTCCTATGCCGGTCCGACGACGGTTCTGGTCCCTTCGGAAGACGTCCTGACCCTGACGGTCGACCTGCCCTTCCCGACTCGCGCCCAGCGCGTCACCAACCTCGCCTATGCGCTGGAGGATGCCGTCGGCGAGCCCCTGGCCACCCTGCATTTCGCCCTCGGCATGGAGGTCGCCCCGCGCCGCCACATCGCCGGGGTCGTGCGCCACACACGCATGCAGTCGTGGATCGCGATGCTGGCCGAGGCCGAGCTCGAGGCGGCGATCATGCTGCCCGACGCCCTGACCCTGCCGATGCCGTCGCCGGGCGCCTGGGTGGTCAAGGCAGAGGCGGATCGCGCCCTGGTCCGCACCGACAACGGTGCCGGATTCGCCCTGCCGCTTTCGGCCATCGACGCGGCCTGGACCGCCGCCGGCAAGCCCCGCCTCCAGACCATCGGCGATCCCCTGCCCGAGGCCCTGGCCGACGGCGTCGAGCACGAGGCCGCCCTGCTCGGGTCGATGGGAGAGACGGTCGCCGTCCTGCCGCCGCTCGACCTGCGTCAGGGCCCCTGGGCCGCGATCCGCTCCGGCGGGCCGAGCGCTGCCCGGACCCTCGCCCTGGTCGCCGGAATCGGCGTCCTGGCCCACATCGGCATCCTCGGCATAGACACCCTGCTGCTGCACAGCATGGCGGAGAAGAAGGAGGCAGAGACCCGCTCCCTGCTCCAGTCCGTCGCTCCGCAGATCGCGGCCGACGAAGATCTGATCGCCGCCGCCGGCCGCGTCCTGCCCTCCGCAGGCGGCGGCGCCCGCCCCTTCACCCGGCTGCTGGCCCAGACCTCGGGCGCCATGCCGGGCGCGGGCGCCGTGGCCTTCAACTCCGCCGTCTATGCGCCCGGTTCGCTCGACCTCGGCGTCGCCGTCTCGGACGCCGAGACACTGGATCGGGCGATCGCCGCCCTGAACGCCTCGGGCCTGACCGCGACCGGAGCCCCCGCGGCCGTCGACGCCACCCAGGCGACCAACGGCCTCAACGCCACCATACAGATCACGCCGGGAGGCGCCGGATGAGGTCCCCCGCCCTCGACAACGCCGCCGCCTGGATGGCGTCGCGTTCGCGTCGCGAACAGGCGATGATCGCCTTCCTCGGCGGCCTGATCGTCATCGCCATCGTCTGGTTGGCCATCCTGCGCCCCCTGCTCGACGCCCGCGCCACGGCCATCGGCCGGATCGCCGCCTATGAGCAGGTCATGGTCGATGTCCGCACCGCCGGCGGCATCGTCGCCCCGACCGCCTCCCTGTCCGGCCCGCTGCAGACCGCCATCCCGACCCAGGCTGCGACGTTCGGCATCGTCCCCACGATCACCGGCGACGACAGCTCGGCGGAGGTCAGCGTGACCGGCGCCCGCTACGACGCCGTCATTCCCTGGCTGGCGACCCTGGAAGCCTCGGGCGCGACACTGTCCAGCGTCAACATCCGGCGCGGCGCCTCCGAAGGCGTCGTGGACGTCACCCTGCGCGTACTTCAACCATGAGCCTCGCCGAAGACACTGCGGCCCCGACCGCCAGCCTCGCCTATGGCTTCGCCCGCCGGCGGGGGGCCATGATCCTGCGGCCGTCAGGAGAGGGGGACGCCCCCCCCGTCTGCCTGCACCGCCGCAGCGCCACGCTCGAGACCCTGCTGGAGGTCAGACGCGTCAACGGCGCCGACATTGCCTTCGAGGCCGTGGACGACGACCGCTTCGACGCGATCCTGCGCGAACAGACCGGAGGCGAGGCCGCGCCCGCCGCCGACTACGCCGCGTCCGAGGACGACCTCGCCGCCCTGGCCGAGGACGCCGCCGCCGTCGACGACCTGCTCGACAGCCGCGACGACGCGCCGGTGGTGCGCCTGATCAACGCCCTGCTGCTCCAGGCCATCCGCGACGGCGCCTCCGACATCCATATCGAGGCCGAGGAAAAGCGACTCGTCGTCCGCTTTCGCATCGACGGCGTCCTGCGCGAAGTGTTGCAGCCCGCCCGCGCCCTCGCCCCGCTGCTGGTCAGTCGCATCAAGGTCATGGCCCGGCTGGACATCGCCGAGAAACGCGTCCCCCACGACGGTCGCGTGACACTGCGCATCGGCGGTCTCGACGTTGACGTCCGCGTCTCGACCATTCCGTCCCAGCACGGCGAGCGCGTAGTCCTGCGCCTGCTCGACCGCGGCTCGACGTCGCTGGACCTGGCCCAACTGGGCATGAGCGACCGCGACCTCGAGACCTTCGAGCGGATGATCACCCGTCCGCACGGTGTCATCCTGGTCACCGGCCCGACCGGCTCGGGCAAGACCACCACCCTCTATTCCGCCCTGACGCGCCTCAACGACCGTCGCCGCAACATCATGACGGTCGAGGACCCGATCGAATACGCGCTGGACGGCATCGGCCAGATGCAGGTCAACGCCCGCATAGACCTGACCTTCGCCCGCGGCCTGCGCGCCATCCTGCGTCAGGACCCCGACGTGATCATGGTCGGCGAGATCCGCGATCACGAGACGGCCGAGGTCGCCGTCCGCGCCTCCATGACCGGCCACCTGATGCTGTCGACCCTGCACACCAATACGGCAGTCGGCAGCGTCACCCGGCTGATCGACATGGGAGTCGAACGCTATCTGCTGGCCCCCATGCTGTCGGGCCTGATCGCCCAGCGACTGGTCCGCCGCCTCTGCCCCCACTGCAAGTCACCCGCCGAGGCGACGACGGCCGACTCAGAGATGACCGGCGGCGCGGTCCCTCTCGGAGCCCGCATCTTCCGCCCCGTCGGCTGCCCCGAGTGCCGGGGCGAGGGCTACAAGGGCCGGCTCGGTGTCTATGAGGTCATTGAGATCGACGGCGAGATGCAGCAGGCCATCCATGACGGCGTCGCCGAGGCCGACCTGATCCGCCTCGCCCGCCAGCGCGGCCCGGGCCTTCTGGAGGACGGCGCCGCCAAGGCCCTGGCCGGCGAGACCTCCGTGCAGGAAGTCGCCCGCGTGGTCCGGGAAGACGTCTGATGCCCGTCTTCGCCTTCCAGGCTGTCGATGCCGAGGGCAGGCCGCACAAGGGGACCATCGAGGCCGCCTCCGACGTCGGCGCGCGCCAGCTGGTCCGCGATCGGGGCCTGCTCCCCACCGCCGTCGCCCTGGCCGGCGAGCGCCGCAAGACCGACCTGTCCAAGGGCATCGTCATCTTCCAGCAGGGCATCAGTTCCAAGACCCTGTCGGCCGTTACCCGCCAGCTCTCGACCCTGATCGGATCGGATATCCGCATTGAGGAGGCGCTGCGCATCGCCGCCCAGCAGACCGAGGGCCAGCCCATAGGCGTGGTCCTGACCGACGTCCGCTCCGCCATCCTTGAGGGTCGCAGTTTCGCCTCGGCCCTGGCCCGCCACCCCAAGGTCTTCCCCGAATTCTACCGCGCCTCGATCGCCGCCGGCGAGCAGTCGGGCAAGCTGTCGACCGTCCTGGCCCACCTGACCGAATTCGTCGGCAATCAGGAGAAGGCGCGCCGCAAGGTCCAGCTGGCCCTGCTCTATCCGGCGCTGTTGGCGGGAGTGTCCCTGCTGATGATCACCCTGATGATGATCTATGTCGTGCCCGACATCGTGAAGGTGTTCGTCTCGCGCGGCGCCGAACTGCCCTTCCTGACACGGGCCCTGATCGCGCTCTCGGCCTTCGTCCAGACCTTCGGCGTCTATGTCCTGATCGCGCTCGTCATCGCCGGGATCGCCTGGAACCGCTGGCTGGCCATACCCGCCAATGCCCGCCGCTTCGCCGAGTTCCTGTTGAAGACCCCGCCCTTCGCCGGCTTTGTCCAGCACCTGAACGCGGCCCGGTTCGCGGGATCTCTGGCCACGCTCGTCCGCTCCGACGTACCCTTGGTCGAGGCGCTTCAGGCGTCCGCCGCCGTCACCCCCAACCGCTTTGCCCGCGAACGCGCCATTCTCGTCGCCGCCCGGGTGCGCGAAGGCTCGTCCCTGCGCCGCGCCATGGCCGAGGCCGAGATCTTCCCGCCCCTGCTGCTGGCCATCGTCGCGGCCGGCGAACAGTCGGGCAAGCTCGGCCACGGCCTCGAACGCGCGGCCCAGGATCTGGAGCAGGAGCTCGACAGCCTCGTCCAGGCCCTCGTCTCCCTGGTGGAGCCGGGCGTGCTCCTGGTGATGGGCGGGATCGTTCTGTTGATGGTGCTGGCCATCCTCATGCCGATCGTGAACCTCAACAACCTCGCCGGCCTGTGACTATCCTCCTCCACCCTGCACCCCGGCGAAGGCCGGGGTCCAGATGGCGGACACCCTCCGTGGATCAGCAAATCAGGTGCGCGATCCCGGCCGTTCCGGTCTGTGATCTGGACCCCGGCCTTCGCCGGGGTGCACGGAAAGAGATACGGAGGGTTTCGAGACCCTACAGCGACGTCTCGATCGACACCGGTGCCCCGACGCCGGGGATCAGGCCGACGCCGCCCGGCTCGATGGAGGCCGTCAGCCCGCCGTCCACCTGCACCCGCGCCTTCATGACCTCGGCGGCCGTATCCGCCCGCGCGAACACGACCGTGGTCGCCGCACCGTCCGCCGAGACCGTCCCGTTCAGCGCCGGCAGAGGGGTCGCCGCCCCGCCGCCGGAGGGCGCGCAATCGCCGGGCGAGACCGGTATCGTCCCCGCCCCTTCCGGCCTCCCCTTGAGCGACAGCCGCGACACGTCAAACCGCATCACCGACGAACAGGCGAACGGCAGGCCCGGCGCTGCCGCATTGATCAACCGCATCGACGCCGTCCCCCCCAGGTCGCGCACCAGAACTCGCCCCGGCCGCGCCAGAACCTGCGCCGTCGCCGCCGTGTCCGGCCCGCGCAGACCCAGCCGCAGCGCCCCCGACAGATGCAGGATCGAGGAGAAGGGCATCACTGCCCATCGCGCCCCGAACCCGCCCGGCAGCGCCCGCTCTCCGGCCCAGACCGTCCCGACCGCCTGCCGCTCTCCGTTGGAGGACCGGGCGACGATGATCTCGGACGGCGCCATGGCGATCAGGCCGAGCGCATACGCCCCGACCGCGACGCCGCCCAGCACCACGCGCCAGCGCGTCACCTTCACCGTCAGCCGCTCGAACTGAAATGCGCCTGCAGCCCGGCCGCCTTCGCCCTCTCGCGTTCTCCAGACCTTCAGCATGGGCGTCTCTCCGTTCGCCCGTCGATACCACGCGCCAGTGGGAAGCGAAGCGCCGTCGCAAAGGTTTCACCCTGATCGAGGTGCTGATCGCCATGGCCCTGTTCGCCCTCATCGGCGTGGCCGGCTTCACCCTGCTGAACAGCGTCCTGCGCACCCAGGACGCGACGGACACCCGCCTCAGCCGGATGGCGGAGATCCAGCGCGCCATGCTGGTCGTCTCCTCCGACCTCGACCAGATCACCGGCTCGCTAGGCGGCGGCGTATCGTCCCTGTCGTTGCAGAAGGCGGACATCACCGGCGGCATCGTCAATGTCCGCTACGACCTCAACGGCGACGCCCTGACCCGCACGATCACCGGCGCGGACGGCGAGCGGGTTCAGACCCTGCTGACCCAGGTCTCTTCCCTGCGCTGGACCTTCCACCGCCGTCGCGGCGACTGGCTCGACGCCTGGCCCCAACCGCAGCAGCCCACCCTGCCCCTGACCGGTCCCGACGGCAGCCCCCTCTCGAGCGGCCCTGCGCCTGACGAAGGCGTCACCGCGGTGGCGCTCGACATCACCCTGACCGGTGTCGATGGCCAGCCGACCGCCACCCTGCGTCGGGTCGCCTCCATCCCGCTGATGGAGCCGGCGCCCCCGGCCGTTGCGCCATGAGGCTGAAGTTGACCCGACGCGAGGGTATGATCCTTCTCAACGTCCTGCTGGTCCTGGCCGTCGCCAGCGTCGCGGTCCTGATCATGGTCTCGACCCAGGACATCGAGGTCCAGCGCTCCACCCGCCTGCGCGACGCCGCGCAGGCCAGCGCCTACGCCCGCGCGGGCGAACTGTCGGCCATCACCACCCTGCGCCGTGACGCCCTGGTCGCCGCCGGGACGGATAACCTTTCAGAACCCTGGGCGCAGTTGGGCCAGCAGGCCATCGCCGTTCCCGGCGGCCGTTTCGCCCTGGCCATCGAGGATGAGCAGTCCCGCTTCAACCTTAACGCCATGCAGTCCGGCGAAGCCGCCCCCATCGCCCTGTTCCAGGCCATTGGGGCCTCGCTCAACCTCGACTCGTCGTCCCTGATTCGCATCGCCTCGGTCGTCCGCGTCGCCGGCCCCCTGACCGACGACAGTCTGCTCGTCGCCGCTGGAGTCCCGCGCGGCGACCTCGACCGACTGGCCCCCTATGTCGTCATCCTTCCCGAGGACGCGACCATCAACCTGAACACCGTTGGCCTGCCCCTCTTGACCCTGATGACGAAAGACCCCGAGGTCGCCGGCAAGCTACTGGCGGTCCGGGCCCGCAATGGCCTGCTGAACCCCGCCGATCTCTCGACCGAAGGCGCCCCGTCCCTGCCCGGGACCGGCTTCACCTCGAACCACTACCGCGTCATCACCACCGTCACGGTCGGCGACGTGACCCAGGCGCTCGACAGCCGCATCGCGCGTATCCGCCGCGGCCGCGCGGTCGATGTCGTGGTCACCGGGCGGCGCCGCACAGCGGGCTGAGGTCAGCCCTGGCCTTCGCCGCCAAGCCCTCGCGCCGACCGGCCGTCACCGGCGCGCCGATTTCCATTCCCGCCCCATCAAAGAAAAGGCCGGAGAAGGTTTCCCCTCCCCGGCCCAGTTCCCGTTCAGGAGTGAACGATCCCTAGAAGCGGTACCGCGCGCCGAAATAGAACTGGCGGCCCGTGTGGTGGTAGACCGACGTCGACTGACGGCTGCCATCGCCGACGTACTGGTGGTTCTCTTCGTCTGTCAGGTTCAGACCTTCGAAGGTCAGGCTGACCTGTTCGGTCAGGTTGAAGGAGGACGAGACATCCCAGTTGAGGGTCTCGTTCTTGCCCTCGATCAGGTTGCCGTTCCGGCCCGGGACGTTCTGCAGATACTGCTGGCGGTAGGAGGCCGAGACCCGCGCCGAGAACCGGTCGTCCTCGTAGTAGAGGGTGCCGTTCCAGGCTTCGGGCGACAGGTTGATCAGGTCGTTGGTCACGAAGGCCGTGCACAGTGCATCGTTGCAGTAGTCGATCTCGGATTCGACGTGGGTGTAGTTCAGCTGGACGCCCGTGTTCTCCAGGAAGCCCGGCAGGAAGCGGAAGGGCTGCTGGTAGCTGATCTCGAAGCCCTTCAGCGGCCCCCCCTCGGTGTTCACCGCGGAGGTCAGCTGGAAGACGGTCGAGCCGGAGCAGGCGGCGGTGCACAGGCTGGGATCGAACGCCGACGGGTTCAGACCGGTCAGGGCCGTGTACGGCAGGTCCTGACGGATGATCTGAATGTAGGTGTCGATGTCCTTGTAGAAATAGGCGAAGGACAGCAGGCTTTCCGGGGCGAAATACCATTCGACGGTGAAGTCGTAGGTCTTGGCGCGGAACGGTTCCAGGTTCACGTTGCCGATGCTGGCCGTGAAGTTCGGGCCCGTCGCCGCCAACGAGGTGGTCGGCACCAGATAGTTGGTCCCGGCCAGGCTGTTGCCGATCTGCGGACGCGCCATGACCTTGGCGGCGCCGAAGCGGACGATCAGGTCCTCCATCGGCTCGATGGCGAGGTTCAGCGACGGCAGGAGGTCGTCGTACTTGTTCGTGCCGCGAACTCGGGAGCCGCCGCCGGTCGAGGAGTAACCCTCGGCGATCAGCTCGGTATAGGCCTTGCGCACGCCGACGTTGCCGCGGAAGGGCATCCCGCCGAGATCGGTGTTGAAGTCCGCCTGGACGTAGTAGGCGAAGTCATTCTCCTCAATCGTGCGGTTGCCGCCACGAGCGTTGCCGTTGGTGATGCTGGTCAGGGTGAAGTCCCCGCCCGCCACGCCCGTGTTGCAGTTGCAGTAGATGTTGAACAGGCTGGCGACGGCGTCGAGGTTCGGACGAACCCACGACGAGGCCGTGCCCCCGGGGATCAGGTTGGTCCCGAAGCCGGTCAGCAGGTTGGTGATGCTGGCGATCGTGGCGCCGGCCGGCAGGGTCGGAACGACCGTCTCGTCCGTCCGACGGAACTCGTAGGAATCGGACAGATAGGTCTTGCCGTTCAGGCCGGCCTTCAGGGTCAGCCAGTCATTGACGTCCCAGGCGACATCGCCCGAAACCGCTTCGAAGGTTGTGTCCACGCCGTTCGGACGCAGACGGATTTCCGAACGCGGCAGGGCAGCCAGGGTGGTGCCCAGGCTGACGTCGCGCCAGGCCCAGTTGGCCGGATTGGCGACGTCGAAGCCGTAGTTGATGACCGGGGTGTTCGGGTTGTTGCGGAAGTCGAAGGAGTAGCCCTGGACGTTCTGGCGATCGAGGGTGACCGTCGTCTGGATAGGGTTGGAGAACTCCGACTGGGCGCGGCCGATGTAGAACTTGCCGCGCAGGGTGTCGGTGAACTGACGGTCGATGGTGAAGTTGACCTGGGTGAACTCGGTCGACAGCTCGTCATAGCGCTGCTCGGACCGGACATCGACGTTGTCGAAGACGCCATAGACCAGGGCATTGTTCTCGACCGCCGCCTGACGCACGGCGATCTGGGTCTGGCCGCCGGCGGCCGCGTTGCGGCTGAACGATAGGGATTCGAGGAAGTCTTCCTGACGCGTCGCGTCCAGCTTCGAATACAGGATGTCCAGGCTCATGACCGTGTCGTCATCGGGCTTGAACTGGAAAGCGCCGGTGACGCCCAGACGCTCCTGGTGGTGGGTCAGGCGACCGTAGCGCGGCAGGCGCGGGACGAAGACGCCGGCCTGGTTGGCGGTGTTGTAGGCGGCGATGTTCTCGGCGGTGCCGGCCGGACGGTTCACGCCGGTGGCGCAGGTCGTGGCCGTGGTGCCGTTGGCGGTGCTGTTCGCCGGGTTCTGGGTCGGCACGCCGATCGGCGAGCAGAAGCCGCCCGAGTTGGTCGAACCCGGCGCCGCGGCCGGAGCCCAGCGGACGGAGCTGAAGCCCTCTTCCCACAGGTCGCGTTCGGAATAGGCGACCGACACCAGGGCGCCGAACATGCCTTCGTTCCAGGTGTTGGATAGCAGCAGGGCGCCGCGCGGGTTGGTCGTTTCCGACAGGTCGTTGTAGCCGCCCTGGACCGAAGCCGCGAGAGTGAAGCCGTCGTAGTCGAACGGGCGCGTGGCCTGCAGGTCGATGGTCGCGCCCAGGGAGCCTTCTTCGGTCTCGGCGGCGGCCGTCTTGCGCACGGTGATCGAGTTGAACAGCTCGGAGGCGAAGACGTTGAAGTCGAATCCGCGGCCGCGGTTGGCGCCGCCCGAGGAGTCCGTGCCGCCCGTGGTGGCCTGGGCTTCCATGCCATTGATGCGGGTGCGGGTGAAGTCCGACGACAGGCCGCGAACCGTGATCGAACGGCCTTCGCCGGCGTCACGGTCGATCGAGACACCCGGGATGCGCTGAACGGCCTCGGCCAGGTTCAGGTCAGGGAAGTCGGCGATATCCTCGGCGACGATGGCGTCCACCACGCCCGCCTCGCGACGCTTGATGCTGAGCGCCGCATCCAGCGAGGCCCTGAACCCGGTGACGACGATTTCGTCGACCTGGGTCTCTTCGTCATCCTGCGCGGGTGCGGTCTGGGCGGATGCCGACGCGACCCCCAGGGTCAGCGCGATGGCCAGGCCGGACACGCCGGCAACAAGCCCCTGACGGAGCGCGCACGGGCGCCCCTGACGATACTGATACATAGTGCCTCCTCCCAAGGAATGTCATGACGCCGGCTTCCTGCCGATCTGTTATCGTCGGACCGGAGCCTTCCCCGTGACCGTTTGACACCGGTATCATTTGCAGACGACAAGCGCCTGACACCGGTATCAATAGCGAGCCTAACCCGATGAAGACCCATCTTGCAACCCGTCTCGCTCAGGCAAGCGTGGCGGCTGGCATTCTCGCCACAGCCGCTGGCTGCGCCACGGCCGCGGCGCCTGCGCAGGCCGCTGCGACCGTGGTCGTGGCCTTTCCCGGCGCACTCGGTGCGGGTCGTGAGGCCGTCGGCGGACGCGGCGGAGCGGTGCTCCGCGTCACCAACCTGAACGATTCGGGTCCCGGCAGCCTGCGCGCCGCGGTCGAGACAGAGGGCCCGCGCACGGTCGTCTTCGACATCGGCGGCACGATCCGACTGGCGACCCCGCTCCGCATCCGCGAACCACGGATCACGATTGCCGGCCAGACCGCGCCCGGCGGCGGGATCACCCTGCGCGGCCAGCCGCTGCTGATCTCGGCCGACGATGTGGTCGTCCGCTACATCCGGTCACGGCTCGGCGACGAGGACGGGGTGGAGACCGACGCGGTCACCATCGATCGCGGCGAACGCATCATCCTGGACCATGTCTCCGCCTCATGGTCTGTGGACGAGACCCTGTCGATCGGCAGCCGCGACCGGGTCATCGACGCCGTCACCGTCCAGTGGTCGATCATCGCCGAGAGCCTGAACCTGTCGGCCCATTCAAAAGGCGACCACGGTTATGGGTCGCTGGTGCGCGGCAATCGCGGCGCGCGCTTCACCTTCCACCACAACCTGTGGGCCGCCCACCGCGCCAGAATGCCGCGCCCCGGCAACTATCTGACGCCCGATAGCGATCCGGTCGGGCCCAGGTTCGAGTTCAGCAACAACGTCTTCTACGACTGGGGCCAGGGTCACGCCGGCTACAACTCCGACAAGGATCCGGCGACGGTCTCGACCTACGTTTTCGCCGGCAACGCCTACAGGCGCGGCCCGGACTCCACCGGCGCGGTGATCTTCGAGGAAGAGTCTTCCGCCGCCCGCGCATGGTTCGAGGGCAACAGCGTCGACGGCGTCGCGCCGGCCGATCCCTGGGCGCCGGTCACGGGCGACGACACGCCCGGCTATCGTCTGACCGCCCTGCCCGACTGGGCCATGGGCGCGACCGAAACAGCGGATCAGGCCTTCGCGTCGGTGCTGGCCGGGGCCGGCGCCGCCCATGCCCGGGATGCCGTGGACGCGCGCATCCTCGTCAGCGTAGTGGACGGCACGGGCCGGATCATCAACAGCCAGACGGAGGTCGGCGGCTGGCCCGATCTCGCCCCCGGAACGCCCTGGATCGACACCGACGCCGACGGCATGCCCGACATGTGGGAGACCGCCAACGGGCTCGATCCAGCGTCGCCCGACGGCGCGGCCGACCGCGACGGCGACGGCTACACCAATCTGGAAGACTGGCTGAACAGCCTGGCCGGCTAGGTCTTGTCGGGAGTTCCGTCCCGGAACCGCCACTTCATGATCAGCACCCCGCTCGCCATCACCAGCGCCGCCGCGTTGGCGACAATGATCGGCCAGGCTCCGCTCAGCACCCCGTAGACGACCCACAGCACGAAACAGATCACCGTCAGGGAATAGGTCTTCAGCGACACCGACGAGGCGTCCCGCGTCTTCCAGATCTTGATCATCTGCGGCGCGAAACTAACGATCGAACAGGCCGCCGCCGCCGTGCCGAACACATTGGCGATCAGGTCGCTCACGCCTTGACCCTGGCGCGTGATTGGGCAGCGGGCTTGCGCTCGGCGGCCGGCGTCGCGGCCCTCGGCTGGACCGCCTCCACGTCTTCGGCCCGAACCGCAGGCTTGCCCTTAATGGCCCGCGCCGGCTTGCCCGCATGGACTTCCCGCCCGCGCTTCTCGACCTCCTCCAGGATCTTGTCGAGCTCCCGTTCGGTCAGGTGTTCGATGCCGATGAACCGCGCGTCGGCCTTCTTCACCGCATAGACCAGCTCGTCCAGCTTCGCCTGCATCGCGGCGCCGTCGCGATTCTGGGTGTTCTGGATCAGGAAGACCATCAGGAAGGTGATGATGGTCGTGCCGGTGTTGATCACCAGCTGCCAGGTCTCGCTGAACTTGAACACTGGCCCCGTCACCGCCCAAATGACGACGATCATCAGGCATCCGATGAAGGTCCAGGGCTTGCCCGCCACCTTGGCGGTCAGGGTGGCGAAACGAACGAACAGCTTTTCCATGGCGGACAAACTGCACCGCCCGGGGTCAGGTTCCTAGATCGGCTATCGGATTCAACGCGTCGAGACGATCAGGGCTGCGCCACCACCGGCGCCAGCACCGAGGCCACGTCCCCCAGGTCGTCGATGGATCGACGCATGACAGCGGGCCGGAAGGCATGGGTCGCCTGCTCGAAGGCGTAGCCGAGCGACAGGATGCGCGCATCGTCCCACCTGGCCCCGATGAAGCTCAGGCCCACCGGCAGGCCCTGCACGAACCCCATCGGCACGGTCAGATGCGGATAGCCGGCGACTGCGGGCAGCGTCGACGCCGCCCCTAGATAGTGATCGCCGTTGACTACATCGATCGACCAAGCGGGTCCCACCGTCGGAGCGACCAGGGCCACAACCGCGTTCCGGCTCAGCAGCCGGTCGATCCCCTCGACTCCCGCCAGCCTCAGCGAGGTCTCGCGCGCCGCGATGTATTCCGGATCGTCCAGCCCCCGCGTCGCCTCGGCCTTGATGAAGGTTTCCTGCCCGAACAGGGCCATCTCGCGCGGCGTCGCGATGTTGAAGGCGATGACGTCGGCCAGGGTCCGGGTGCGCACCTGCTCCGGGTCGGTTGAAGCCAGATAGGCGTTCAGGTCGGCCTTGAGTTCATAGTGCAGCACGGTCGTCTCGGCCTCGCCGATGGCGTCCATGTCCGGCCCGTCGGCGATGTCGATCAGCACGGCTCCGGCATCGCGCAAGGCCTGCAGCGTCTGTTCGAACACCACGTCCGTGCCGGGCGAATAGCCGGTCAGGAACCGCGCCACCCCGATCCGCGTCCCGCGCAGCGAACCGGCGTCGAGAGCCGCCCGGAAGTCGGTCTTCCTCGCATCCGCCTCGGCCGTCGCCGGATCGGCGGGGTCGCTGCCGGCGATGACCGACAACAGGATGGCCGCGTCCTCGACGGTGCGTGTCATCGGCCCGGCCGTGTCCTGCGAATGGCTGATCGGCACGATGTGCGTGCGTGACACCATCCCGACTGTAGGCTTGAAGCCGACGATGCCGTTGATTGCGGCCGGGCAGACGATCGACCCGTCCGTCTCCGTCCCGATGGCCGCGGGGGCCAGTCCTGCCGCCACCGCCGCGCCGGAGCCCGAGGACGAGCCGCAGGTGTTGCGGTCCAGCGCATGCGGATTGCGGGTCAGGCCGCCCACCGCGCTCCAACCGGACACCGAGGCCGACGAGCGGATGTTGGCCCATTCCGACAGGTTGGTCTTGCCCAGGATGACCGCGCCCGCCGCTCTCAGCCGCGCGACCAGAGGCGCGTCCCGCCCCGGCGCGTTGTCGAGCAGCGCCATCGACCCAGCGGTCGTCGGCATGTCGGCCGTCTCGATATTGTCCTTGAGCAGGATCGGCACGCCGGACAGGGGGCCCGGCGCGAACACGCCCGGCTCCATCCCATCGAGATCACTGACCGCGATCACCGCGTTGATCGGCTGATCCGACCCGACCCCTGTCGAGGCGATCAGCGCCATCGAGGCTCTCAGGGCCCCCGGGGCCAGCGTCGGGTCCGCGATCAGGGCGGCCACGGTCGGCGGCTGGTATCGGGGAGCGTCCTGGCCCAGGTCCCAGCTGCCGTCGCCATTGGGTGTGGCACATCCCGCCAGAGTCAGGGCGGCCAGGGTGAGGCCGAAAACCAGTCCGCGCCGGATCATCATTGTGCGTCCTGACCGGCCGGGGCCCGTTCGCCCGGCGCCCGTCGCGCCATCGTCTTCTGCTCGAAGGCATAGCCCAGCGACAGCACTGTCGCGTCCTGCCAGGCGCTGGCCATGAAGCTGATCCCGACCGGCATGCCGCGATCCATCCCCATCGGCACGGTCAGGTGCGGATAGCCGGCGACGGCCGCCAGGGTGCTGGCCGATCCCTGTCCCTCGTCCTCGTCGTCCCGGTCGTTGGTCCAGGCGCGCGAGGTCGTCGGCGACACCAGGGCCGCGACGCGGTTCTCCGCCATCATCCGGTCGATCCCCTCGACGCCCGAGAGCCTCAGCGAGGTCTCCCGCGCCGTGACATAGGCCGGGTCTTCCAGCCCACCGGTCGCCTCGGCGCGCTCGAACAGTTCCTGCCCGAACAGCACCGTCTCGTGCGGCTCGGCCGCGTTGAAGGCGATGACCTCCGCCAGGGTCCGCGTCGGCACCTGCTTCGGGTCTGTCGAGGACAGATAGGCGTTCAGATCGACCTTCAGCTCGGTCAGCAGGACCGTCAGCTGCGCCCCGCCGATGGCCCGCATGTCCGGTCCCTCGGTGATCTCGACCAGCTCGGCGCCGGCGTCGCGCATGGCCTGCAGCGACCGTTCGAACGCAGCCTTCGTATCGTCGGAGAAGTTGTTGGCCAAGAACCGCAGCACCCCGATCCGCGCGCCGCGCAGGGAGTCCGCATCGAGGGCGGCGACATAGTCGACCTTGCGCATGTCCGCCTCGACCGTCGCGGCATCCATAGGGTCCGATCCGGCGATGGCGGTCAGGACCAGGGCCGCATCATGCACCGTGGCAGCGATGGGTCCGGCGGTGTCCTGGGAATGGCTGATCGGCACGATATGGGTGCGGCTGACCAGTCCCACGGTGGGCTTGAACCCGACCACCCCGTTGACCGAGGCCGGGCAGACGATGGAGCCGTTGGTCTCCGTGCCGATGGCGACGGGCGCCAGTCCGACGGCGACCGCGACCGCGCTGCCCGACGAGGAGCCACAGGCCGTCCGCGTCGCATCATAGGGGTTGGGCGTCAGACCACCGACCGCGCTCCAGCCGCTGATGGACCGGGTCGAGCGGATGTTGGCCCACTCCGACAGATTGGTCTTGCCGAGGATCAGGAAGCCCGCCGCTCGCAGCCGCGTCACCAGCGGCGCGTCCCGTCCCGGTGCATTGTTCGCCAGCGCCAGCGACCCCGCCGTCGTCGGCATATCCGCCGTCTCGATATTGTCCTTCAGCAGGATCGGCAGGCCCGCCGCCGCGCTGGCGCCGTACGCGACGGCATCAGCCGTGGCCGCCCAGCGGATCACCGCATGCGAGGTCATCGCGTCCCGCTGACACGCAGAGATCACCAGCCCCGCCGCGACCCCGGCTTCGCCGCCATCGAGCGGCGTCAGGCCGGCGCAATGCGCGTCCGCCTCCGCCGCCTGCGCGGCCAGGATCGGCGCCGTGTCCTGCGCGAACGCCGGCGCCGCGAACCCGGCGAGGATCAGTCCGCCGAGGGCGCCCGCAATCCGATCGTGCGGTCGAGGAAGTCGAGATACATGCGCCATTGTTGCAGCTGCCTGTCGTTGCCCCGCACGCCGTGCCGCTGCCCGGGATAGAGCATCAGTTCGAACGGGATGGATTTGGACTGAAGCGAGTCGATGACCCGCGTCGAGTTTTCGAGAATGACGTTGTCGTCCGCCATGCCGTGCATCAGCAGAAGCCGGCCAGTGAGGTTGTCCAGACGCGGAATGGCGTCTGATGCGGCATAGCCTTCGGGGTTGGCCTCCGGCGTCGACATGAACCGCTCGGTGTAGTGGGTGTCATAGAGGCTCCACTCCGTCGGCGGCGCCCCGACGGCTGCGGCCGCCAGTCCCATGTCCGGCTCGGTCAGCGCCATCAGGCTCATGAACCCGCCATAGGACCACCCCATCATGGCGATGCGATTGTCGTCCACGTAAGGCAGCGATCTCAGATAGTTGGCTGCCAGAACCTGATCCTCGACTTCAACCGTTCCCATCTGCCGGTACAGCGACTGTTTGAACGCCGCCGAACGGTCCCCCTCACCCCGGTTGTCGAGGCGGAAAACGATATATCCCGCCTCGGTCAACAGTTGATTCGTCGTTGACTGCCAGCTCCGTTTCACCCCGGCTCCGGTGCTGGGGCCGCCGTAGACCTGCATCACAACCGGATAGGTCCGGGTTGGATCGAAGTCGGGCGGCGTCTGCATGCGCCAGACCAGGGTCTCGTGGCTCTGCAGCGTGCCGAACTCCGGCGCCCGAGTCCGCCCTGCAAACGGGAAGAAGGGATGCCCCTCGGCCAGCCGGTTCTCCTCGATCCAGCGCACCCGCGTCCCGTCGATCCGGTACAGGGCCGACTGCGGCGGCGTCACCGGATCGGAATAGTCGCCGACATAGGCCGTGGCCGTCCGGTTGACCGAGGCGCTCCACCATCCGCCCGCCGGGGTGATCGCCACGGGCGTGGCCGCCCGGTTCATGTTGGCGCGAAACAGCTGCTGCTCGATCGGCAACTCGCGCCCGTCGCGCATCGAGGCGGTGAAGAAGACCTCGCCCGTCCGCTCGTTGACGCCGTTCAGCGCCTTGACCGGCCAGTCGCCCGAGGTGATCGCCCGGATCTTCGTGCCGTCGGCGTTGTACAGATACAGGTGCCGCCAGCCGGTGCTCTCGTCCGACCAGATGAACCGGCCGTCGCTCAGGGCCTTGAAGTCATCGGTCAGATCGACCCAGGCCTTAGACGTCTGGGTCGCGATCACCTGCGACGCGCCCGTCGTCGGATCGACGCGCAGCAGGTCCAGCGTCTGCTGGTCCCGCGACTGGCGCTGGACGTAAAGGGTCCGCCCGTCCTTCGACCAGTTCACCCGGCCCAGATAGATGTCGGTGTCAGCCCCCAGGTCGACCTTGACCCGACGTCCGGCGGCGACGTCCTGCACATACAGTTCGACGATGGCGTTCGGCCGCCCGGCGCGCGGGTAGCGCTGCTCGACCACGCTCGCGCCGCCGCCGGTGATGTCCAGCCGGGGGACGATATCGACGGGCGTCTCGTCGGTCCGTTGCAGGGCGATGTAGGTCTCGTCCGGGCTCCACCAGTAGCCGGTGTCGCGGTCCATCTCCTCCTGGGCGATGAACTCCGCCGTCGCCCAGGTGATCAGGCCGTCGCCTTCGGTGGTGATTGCCTGCTCGGCGCCCGAGGCCAGGTTCATGACCACTAGGTCCTGGTCGCGCACGAAGGAGACGTAGTTCCCCTCGGGCGACACCTTGGCGTCGATCTCGTCGGCCTCGGTCTCGGTCAGGCGGCGAATTCCGCCCCCTTCCCGGCTGGCCAGGAAGATGTCGCCTTCCAGCGGCGCGAGGATGTAGCGCCCCTGTTCATCCCACGAATATTCGACCACGCCGCGCTGGGAGATGCGCATCCGCTCGCGCCGCGCCTTCTCGGCCTCGGACAGTTCGCCGGCGTCGGGGACCAGGGCCCGCGCATCAATCAGCTTGAACGGCTCGCCCGCTCCGGTCGGCGCGGCCCACAGGTCCAGCACCGAAACATCGTCCTCACGCGCCCTCAGGAAGGCGACCAATTCGCCGTCGGGCGACAGGCTGACCCCCTGGGCCACCGGGCCGTTCAGGCTGGGGTTGGCGAACACCCGCTCCGGCGTCAGCACGGCGGGGTTGGCGGACTGGGCGAAGGCCGAACCGGCCGTCAGGGCGAAGACGGAAGCAAGAAGAACTGTGCGCATGGGCGCGGACGCTAGTCGCAGAAATCGGCCGCGTCATCCCCTTCCATCCGAAGGGCTGCGACCTATCTTGGCGTGTCCGTCTGATAGTTCTGTTCGCATGAGGTCCGATGCGGCGAACAAGACTCAGTGGACTATCTAGACTCCAATTTCCGGAGTCGGGGGCATCAGACTCTATGGACGACCCGAACTCCAATTTCCGGAGTCGATTCGGCCGCGACCCCGACGACCTTTCGCCCGGCGGCCCGTCCGCCTAGAAGACCCGCAATGACCGACGCCGCCCTGTCCCCGCCGCCGCCGAAGCCCTCCGCCTTCCATGAGCTCGAGGTCGTCTGGGTCCATCACTGGACCGACCAGCTGTTCAGCTTCCGCGTCGCCCGCCCCGAGGATTTCCGCTTCCGCTCCGGCGAGTTCGTGATGATCGGCCTGCCGGGCGCTGACGGCGGCAAGCCCGTCCTGCGCGCCTATTCGATCGCCAGCCCGTCCTGGGACGAGGAGCTGGAGTTCCTCTCCATCGCCGTGCCAGACGGCCCCCTGACCTCGCGCCTGGTCAACATTAAACCGGGCGATACCGTCCTGATGGGCAAGAAGCCGACCGGGACCCTGGTGCTGGACGCCCTCACCGGCGGCGAGACCCTGTGGCTGATCGGGACCGGCACGGGCCTTGCCCCCTGGCTCAGCGTCGCCCGCGATCCCGACACCTACAGCCGCTTCGGCCGCGTCATCGTCTGCCACACGGCCCGCAACGTCGCCGATCTGTCGTACCGCGACTTCCTGACCGCCGGCATCCACGAGGATCCCCTGATCGGCGACGAGGCGAAGGCACAGTTGACCTACTATCCCACGGTCACCCGCGAGAATTTCGAAACCCCAGGCCGGATCACCGATCGCATCAAGTCCGGCGTCCTGTTCGAGGACCTCGGTCTGCCGCACAGCTTCTCGCCCGAGCGCGACCGCGTCATGCTGTGCGGCTCCATGGCCATGATCAAGGAAACCGCCGAACTGCTGGAAGGCTTCGGCATGAAGGAGGGCTCAAACGCAGAGCCCGGCGACTATGTTCTGGAGCGCGCCTTTGTCGGCTGAACACCACCCCCAGATCGTGGCCGTGGACGCCCGCATCGATCCTGCCGCCTGCCAGTCGATGACCGAGGTCCGCCAGGGCGTCGACGCCCTGGACCGCGCCCTCGTCGCCCTGCTGGCCGAGCGGCAGCGCTACATGGACGCCGCCGCCCGGATCAAGCCGGACCGCGACGCCGTCCACGACGATGCCCGTATCGAGGATGTGGTCTCGAAGGTTCTTGCGGCCGCCGACGCCCGTCATCTGTCGCGCGACATCGCCGAACCGGTCTGGCGCCTGCTCATCGACCGCTGCATCGCCCACGAGTTCTCGACCTACGACCGCACGCGTCGCTAGCCCTTCAGCGACCTCAGCATCAGTTCGTGCCGCCAGGCCGCAACGTCGGCCAGCGCCGCGTTGAGGGCGTCGCGGACATGGTCCAGCCTGGCCGGCGCGACCTCCTTTTCAGCCGTCTCGGCCTGGGCGCAGACCTCGGCCAGGGCCCCCGCTCCGATCCCCGCCGCCGCGCCCCGGATCGTGTGCACGGCGTCGCGCCAGCCCTCGATCCGGGTGTCCAGCATCGGCGACCACATCTCGGCCTGTTGCACGAACAGCCCCAGCACCTCCTCCGCGACCCCGTCGTCGCCGCCCGTCGTCCGGTCCAGGACCGAAAAGTCGACGGCGCCCGACAGGTCGCGGCGGGACATCAGGCGGCCTGATCGGGGTTCTTCGCCAGCCGGGCGTTCCGCGCCGACCACAGGAAGTAGATCGCGAGACCGACGGCGTTCCAGACCAGGAACCACATCTGGGTCGATGGACGCAGGCTGAAGAAGAAGACGACGCAGCCGACGATGGTGATCGACCCGACCAGCCACCACAGCGGCGCCCGGAATTTCCGCACCCGGTTCGGATCGCGCAGCCGCAGGACGATCAGGCAGACCCCCACCGCCGCGAAGGCCGCAAGGGTTCCCGCATTGGCCAGCGACGCCAGTTCGTCCAGCCGCATGACCCCGGCCAGGGCCGCGACCACGATGGCGGTGAACACCGTCACCACCGCCGGCACGCCGCGCGACGAAATCTTCGCCAGCGAGGTCGGCAACAGGCCATCGCGCGCCATGCCCAGGAAGATGCGGCTCTGGCCGAACAGGAAGGCCAGGAGGACCGTCGGAAGCGCGATCACGGCCGAGGCCGCGATCCATTGCGCCGCCGTCCCCTGCCCCATCTCGCGCAGGATCAGGGCCAGAGGCTCTGGGCTGTCTGCGAAGCTCGCCACCGGCCGAGCACCGATCGCGGCCGCCGCCACGACCAGGTACAGCACCGTGCAGATCAGCATTGAACCGACGATGCCGATCGCCAGGTCGCGCTCGGGCTTCTTGGTCTCTTCAGCCGCCGTCGAGATGGCGTCGAAGCCGTAGAAGGCGAAAAAGATGATCGCCGCCGCCGCCATGACCCCGGTCTGAACCGCCGGTTGGCCGGTGATCAGTTCCCCGAACGGCAAGGCGGGCGCTCCAAACCCGTTGGGCATGAAGGGGGTGAAGTTGGCCGCGTCGAACGCCGGCAAGGCGATGGCGACGAAGGCGATCAGGGCCGCGACCTTGATCACCACCAGGATGGCATTCAGCGTCGCGCTCTCCCGCGTGCCCAGCAGCAGCAGTCCGGTCACAAGGCCGATGATCGCCACAGCTGGCAGGTTGACCAGGCCGCCTGCGACATGGGGCCCCGCGGTCAGGGCCGTCGGCAGGTCGATGCCCAGTCCGGTCAGGAAGCCGACAGCGTATCCCGACCAGCCCACCGCCACAGCCGAGACCACGAGCGAGTATTCGAGGATCAGGCTCCAGCCCACGATCCAGGCGATCAGTTCGCCCAGCACCGCATAGGAGTAGGCGTAGGCGCTGCCCGCCTGGGGCATCATCGTCGACAACTCGGCATAGGCAAGGGCCGCGCAGGCGCAAACCAGTCCCGCCAGGGCGAAGCTGATCATCACCGCCGGCCCCGCAAGCCCCGCGCCGACGCCGATCAGGGTCAGGATGCCCGTCCCCACGATGGCCCCCACGCCCAGCGCCAGCAGGTGCGGCCAGCTCAGGGTCGCCTTCAGCCTCGGTCCGTCCGAGGCCTGGTGCATCGCGTCGATCGACTTGCGCCGGTTCCAGAAGGCCATTCGCTACTCCCCCGATGGCCCTTGCCGGACCGATTCCGCGGGGATGCTAGACCGGCCTGCGGCGAACCGGAACACCGGGCGGAAATCCCTTGCATCCCCGCCCTGATGTCTCTATTTCCGCCCCCTTCGCCGGACGTCCCTGACGACCGCGCGACGATGGTACGGGTGATTAGCTCAGTTGGTAGAGCAGCTGACTCTTAATCAGCGGGTCGTAGGTTCGAACCCTACATCACCCACCAATCTTTCATGGACTTAGCTGAAAAGGTCCCGTTCAGGTTCTCGCGCGGGGCACATATGGGGCACAAAGCGACAGAACGCGACAGCATTTCAGGCAAAGCAAAGGGCCGCTCCGATCTTTCTGGCGGCCCTTGTCGTGCGGGGTCGCGTGCGGTCAGTCTCGGCTCGGTAGCGCCATCGCGCGGCGCGAAATCTCGGGCATCAGCTCTAGCCGGCTAGCGGTGGCGTCGCCCATATCCATCCCCTGCCGGTAGGCCTGCGCGGCGTCGTCTAGGCGGGCACCCAGCGCCTGGGAGTAGGCGTCGAGCAAGTCAGCAGCTTCGTCGAATAAGGGCTCACTCGTGAAGGCGGCCCATGCCCGAAGCACCCGGATCGCCTCGTGATGGTTCCAAGCTTGAAGGCTGTCGAGGTAGACGTAGCTGCGTATGGTTTCGCGGACGTGCTTTGCCGATGGGTTATCGACGCCGCCCAACAGGTCGACGAGCCCTTGATTTGCGCTCTCAGGACGACCCCACCCTCCCAATAGCCCGGCGCGACGCATCGGCAGGACCGGCGGTCCCTCGGCAAGGGTCGGGTCGGCCGCAAGTTGCTGTTCGAGGCGAGACAAGGCGGCGCGCAGAGCGGCCCGTGCGTCCTCGCGTTTCTCGCTGACTGCCGCCTCAAGGCTGCTCGCCGGGATAAACGGTACAGCGCGATCGATGATCGCCCGCCAGCCAGCGACAAGCGCGTCCCGTGCAATCGGCTCCTGTGATGGATGCCCGACCCGGATCTGCACTTCGTGGGCGTGGTAGATCATGGCCCGGATTGCGTCCGAAACCTGAGACCCACCAAGCAGGCCGTCAACACCGGTGCGACCTTCCGCACCCTCATCGATCCACGCAGCGGCTACCTCGGAAGCCGTGCGCCCGGTCGCCTTCGCTTCCTCGTCAAGAACTTGTCGCGTCCGCTCAGTGATTCGCGCGGTGAAGGATGTTCGCTTCGCTCCATCCACAGACGATTTCGGCGGCCTCCCACGCTTCGGCTGATCGGTCCCTTGTTTCTCTTTCATTTTCAATGCCCTAGACCCGTCACCAACGGAACCTGTTTGGCGACCACTGGCAAGATCTATGACCTTGCGGAGATATTGGCAACAAATTATATATTTGGACAGCGGTTACTGTGCGTATTTCTCCTCACCGCAGCGGAGACTATTCGATGGGCCTAGACAACAAGACCCTGATCGTTCGACCAGACGGCCGGGTCAGCCGACGGCAGTCGGCTGAGTTCCTGGGCGTGAGCCCATCAACGATGGCGTGGTGGGCGTGGAAAGGGATCGGTCCCCGTCCGCTGAAAACAGGCGGACGGGCCTACTACCTGATCGATGATCTGCGCCGGTTCGCTGGCACGGGGTCTGAGGCCGTGACCACGGGGGCGGAAGCCTAGTGGAACAAAGGGTGCACACACTTTTGCGGCCTGCGGAAGTCTCCCGCCGCACAACTCTTTCGCGGACGACGCTCTGGCGTCTCGTCCGCGCACAGGTGTTCCCCGCCCCAATCAAGTTGGGAGCGGGAAACAGGATCGCTTTTTCAGAGGAAGCGGTCGGCAACTGGATCAATCAACGAAAGGACGCGTCCCCACGATGACTGTTCAATTCCGGGTGGGGGGTTCTGCAAAAACCCCTTGGCCCAACGTCAGCAGCAAGCCCAACAGCGATAATCGAAAGCTCTTCGCTCCGCAACCTGAGAGGCCCGATCCGTTCCGCCCTCGGAGCCGCGAAGCCGCGTTCCGCGACCTGATCGAAATCGCGAAGGCGTCGGATCGGATGCTGGCGGAAGCCCGCGACCACACCGGGGCAACGGCCATCGCCTGCCGGGCGCTGGCGAACGTCTACCACACCCGGGCCGTGCACCTGTCCGCGCTCGTCCAGTCCCTCCCTCCCGGAAAAGGCGTTTGCTGCATGAGCGTCTATGACCCCGAGACCATGACCCCGCGCGCTCACAAGAGTTCGGCTCACACCGCCGTCGCCGCAGCCATCGACGCGGGGAAGACGGCTCCGACGATGATCGACCGGATCTGGGAGATTTACTTGACCGGGCCGCACACCCCGGAAGAGGTCCACGAGAAGCTGTCCAGCGAGGGACGCATCCTCCTAACGTCGGTGCGGGCTCGCATCTGCGGGCTGCACAAGGCGGGCCGCCTGATCGCGTCGGGCGAGAAGGGCCTGGGGGAATCCCGGCGGTCCAAGGTTATCAGGTGGAAGATCGCCAGCCCCACCCAGATGTCCGAGGCCATCGCTAAGCGGGTCGCTGCAACGTGAGCGCCGTTCCGCTCACAGTCGCGACCATCGGCAAGAACGCGAGCGAAGAGGTGCGCGTGGTCCTCGACACCTTCAAGGGCCACAACCTCGTTGACATGCGAGTGTTCGCCGCCTTCTCGGCCGCAGCCGTCAAGATGCCCACGAAAAAGGGGCTGTCCTGCCGCGTCGAAATGCTGCCGGACCTGATCGAGGGCCTTCGTCAGGCAGAGGTCCAGGCACGGGCAATGGGGTGGATTGGTGGGGCCAACTGATGGGAGCCGCCCGCGATTATGATGCGGACTTCGAAGAAGCGGCCTTGGCTGTGCAGCAGCGTCAGATGACCGGAGCAACCCTCCGGGTCATCGACGCCGACGATGATCTGCCGCTGGACGTCGAACCGGCTCCGCTCTGGCCGTGTCGTCCGTTTGCATGGAAAGACCCCGCCACGCTCCCGACGCGGGAATCCGTCTACGGCCGGCACTACGTTCGCAAGTTCGTGAGTGCGACTTTCTCCCCGGGCGGCCTCGGTAAGTCCTCTCTGGCCTGCGTGGAAGCGCTCGTCATGGCCAGCGGCAAGCCCCTTCTCGGCGTTAAGCCGGTCGGGCGCACCGTCGTCGCCTATTGGGGTGGCGAGGATCCGGAAGACGAGACGGAGCGCCGGGTTATGGCGGCTGCCGTCCATCACGGACTGACGGCCGCCGACCTGTCGGCTCACGGCGTGGAGTCGGAGGACCCTTCCGGGGCCATGCTTTACCTCGGCTCGGGTCGTCAGGTTCCCATTGTGCTTGCCGAGCAACAGGCCTCGGGCGTCACGATCAACGGGCCGAACGTCGAAGCCATTGAAGCCATGATCTCGGCCTACGGAATTGGCGTCGTCATCATCGACCCCTTTGTCAGCTCTCACCGCGTCTCGGAAAACGACAACAACGCCATCGACCGGGTCGTGAAGGCGTGGGCGCAGATAGCAGACCGGCGGAATGTGTCGGTCGAGCTGGTGCACCACACCCGCAAGGGCAACGGCGCGGAGACTACGGTTGAAGACGGGCGAGGCGCTACGGCGCTTCTCTACGCGGCCCGATCCGCCCGCGTGCTCAACGGCATGACCCAGGAAGAGGCCGACAGGGCGGGTGTGGAGAACCGCTATGAGTATTTCCGTCTGGATCACGGCAAGGCCAACATGGCCCCCCGCAGCGGGGTTTCGGCATGGCATCGGCTGGTCAATTTCGATCTCGACAACGGCTGGAATGTTGGGCCATCCGATCACATCGGCGTGGTCACCGCATGGGACTGGCCGGACGCTTTCAGCGGCGTGACAGCTGCTGACCTCCTTGCGGTTCAGAAGGCGATAGACGCCGGCCACTGGCGGGAGAATATCCAGGCCGCTGAATGGGCTGGCAAGGCCGTCGCCGAAGCCATGGGCCTCGACCTCGACGACAAGGGCGGGAGGCAGAAGGCCAAGAACCTTCTTCGGAACTGGCTGAAAGAAGGAGCCCTCACGAGGATCATCGGCCGTGACGGGAAGGGCAACGAACGGCCCATGATCGAAGTCGGAAAGTGGGTCGAACCATGAGCGCCCCCACCTTGAAAAGTGAGGTGGGGAAAGGTGCGGAAGTGACCCTAAACCGGCACCCCCACCACCACCTTTATAGGGGTGGGGGGGGGTGTGGTGGGGGTGCGCCCAGCTGGTCGCGCAAGGTGGGGGCCGGCATCGCCGAATCCACGATCGATACGGGCGGGCCGCCATCGTGCGGCGTCCAACCGAGAAAATCTTGAAAACAGCAAGGCGAGAACAAGCGAATGGCTTTTGAGCCCGGCAAGAGCGGTAACCCGGATGGGCGGCCACCCGGCCCCAACAAGATCACGATGGCCACCCGCCTCCGGATTGCGGAGGAGTGCGACCCGATCGGCTTCCTCTCGTCAGTCATGAAAGGCGAACCACAGGTGACCGGAGAAGGCGACGACGCCGTGACGCATCAGCCAACCTTGGCGGATCGTACGGGCGCGGCCCGCTCCCTGCTGGGCAAGTTGGTTCCCGATGCGAAGGACCGCCCGCTGGCGTTCGAGGTCGGGGAGATCACCGGACCGGCCTATGCGCTCGCCTGTATGGGTCGGGTCATCGTCAGCATGGGGGCGGGGGACATCACCCCTGCGGAGGCAACATCCGTGATGAACGTGGTGAGCCTCTACGTGAAGGCGTGGGAGGCGAACGACCTGGAACAACGACTGGCGGCACTGGAGGCCAAGGCATGACAACCCCGTTGAGCAAACGAATGTCCAAGCTGGAGGGGGCGGATCAGACTGCGCCGCCTCGCGAGATTGCGCTGTTGGGACCGATCGATCCGGACCTTCCCGACTGGCCCGACCGGACCTCGCGCTGCCCTGTCCGCTCCATCCGCCTTGTCGGCGTCTCGCCTTGGAGGACTCACGATGAAGCCGCTTGAGCGCAGGTTGTCGGCATTGGAAAGCGCGGCACCGACTGGAGATGACGAACGGACCTGGCCCTGGGTTCGGCTTCTCTGGCATCGGGGCGAAACTCCTCCGGCAATCCTCGCCCGCCACAATGCAATCATCTCCAGGGTCGTAACACCGGGCGATCCTCCAGAATGGATGACCATGGCTGGGGACGCTGCATGAAAGCGCTGAGCCGCATTGCGGCCCTTGAGGGAAGGGGCGCGCTCCCGACCGATGAACGCCGCTGGCCGTGGGCGTGTCTGGCATGGCGGGAAGGTGACGCAGAGCCGGTGCCGCCCCCCAATCACCACGCAGTCATCATCCGGAAGCCTGCTTCATGGGAGGCCGGCGCATGACCGCCCGTAGTCGCATCGCGAAGCTGGAAACCGGCGACGGCCAAACGCCAATCCACGAGGACTGGCTGGATCTGCTGGAGGATCAGTCTCCAGAGAACAAGGCACGATTTGAGGCCCGCTTCCCTCTGTCTATTGAATCGGCCGTCGCCCGTTTCCTCGATAGCCTCGCCTGACCCCACCCCCGCTACGCGAGCGGCGAAGCTACCGCCCGGAAGTTACACCACGTCCGGGGGCACGACCGACGTTCCGAAAACGGGAGACACCGGCTCGGCCGTTGGTGCCTTGTACAGCTCTCAAAAATCTTCAGGCCCAGTTCAGTTCGTACCCGCCCTTTTGGAAGCCGAACGACAGGTCGTCGGTGTTGGAATCTGAGGGAAGGGTGAGCGCGATGTCGGGGCGGAACAGGCCCTCGTCGAGGGGCGTGGGGGTGTCCAACGCCGTGAACAAGTCGAGGCCGAAGTCGTTGAGGCCTATATCGTCGGGGGCCGTGGGGATCCAGGGCTGGAGGCCGCCGTCGGGCGTGGCGGGCAGGACGAAGGCTTCGTGGGCCTTGTCGAGGATGCCGATGCTGAAGTCGGCCGGATCGTAGGTCCCGTCGTGATCCAGCCCACCCGGCAGGACCTGGGCGTCGTCGAGGCCCTTGACCGGCTGGTCCTCGGCCGGAGCACCGATGAAGCCGGCGTAACGCACCCCGCCCAGCCACTGGGACGCGGTCAGCCCGACGTGTTCGGCGCTCTCGGAGAAGGTCAGCAGCATCTGGGCGCGGCTGGTCCCGGTGTTCAGGGCGTTGGTCCAGAACGACAGGCCGCCCGCGTCGGGCTCGCGGTCCAGGCAGAAGCGGTACATCTGTTCGATGAACTGCTGGTTCGTGACCGTGCCGTAGCGCTGCTGGAACTCGGGTGCCGAGGCGAAGGCCGCCGCGATGTCCAGGATGGCCATCCCGCCGCGCAGGTTGTTGACCCAGGTCGCCAGCCCGCCCGCGTCGGGCAGGCGGTCGAACGTCGCGTCGTAGAGCCGCGCGATGGTCAGGGCGCCCTCGTCTGCGACCCACAGGCCCTGGGCCAAGGTTCCCGCCGTCAGATCGCGGTGCTCCTGGCTCTCGGAGAAGATGACCAGCATCTCGGCGCGGGTGGTGCCGGAGTTCAGACGATCGGTCCAGGTCTGGATCCCGGCGGGGTCGCCGTTGCGGTTCAGGCAGAAGCGATACATCTGCTCGATGAAGGCCTGATTGTTCAGGGCGCCGTAGCGCTGCTGGAACTCCGGCGAAGTCAGGAAGGCCGAGGCCAGCGACAACAGGGTCTCCCCGCGCTCCAACCGGTCCAGCAGGCTCTCCAGACCGCCCGGATCGCCTCCACGGTCCAGGGCAGCGTCGTACAACCGCATGACCTGAGCCGCCTGAGAGTTCACGTCGAAGGTCAGGACCCCGTCGACAAACCGAGCCTCCTCGATCGAGATAAGGCTATCGGTGCCGCCCTCCGGGCCGCCCGACACGGCAGTGCTTGAAGCCGTCGAGTATTGGCGGCGAACGCCGGAATAGAGGGCCGCATCAAAGCCCTCGCCGCCGTTCAGGACGTCGCTGCCGCTCTGTCCGCGCAGCAGGTCATTGCCCGCGCCTCCGAGCAGAGCGTCGGAGCCGGAGGTCCCTGTTAGGGTGTCGGCGCCCGAGGTCCCCGCAATCGTGTTCAGCGCAGTGATAACGCGACCGTCAGCACCCACGTCGAGCACCCGGTCCGAGAAGCGCAGTTGTTCCACATCCGTTAGGACGTCACGTCCATCAGGCCCGATGACGACGATCGTGCCGTCCATGTAGGCAAAGGTCACCTGAGTCGAGGCTGCCGAGAACACGGCCAGATCTACGCCCGCTCCCCCGTCGATAACGTCGTCGTCTGCACCACCGTTCAGAACGTCGTTGCCGGCACCGCCTTCGAGGCGATCCGTGCCGATTCCGGCGTCGAGAAAGTCGTCACCCAAACCACCCTGGAGAAGGTCGTTGGAGTCTCCGCTGCGAACGACGTCGGCGTTGGCTGTGCCGGCGAAGTTAACTCTCGCCGAAGAAGCGACTAGCCCGTCGGTACGGACATCGTAGACCCCGTCCGTAAACTGCAGAACCTCGACGGATTGCAGCGTATCAGACCCATCGGCGCCGATAACTCCGATCGCGCCATTCGAATAGGTGAAAGTCGCATCCCCTCGGCGGCCGGAGAACAGGGCGACGTCTATGCCTGCTCCGCCGATGATCGTGTCATTGCCGCCCCCACCAAGCAGCAGGTCATTGCCAGCCCCGCCGTCGAGCATGTTGGCATTGCTGTCCCCGATGATTGTGTCGTTGCCAGATGTGCCGGTCACGTCCTCGATACTGATCAGGACGTCACGTCCGTGACCGGTGTCTTGCGCTGTTGTGATGTTGAGATCGACGGTACCGGAAACGCCCGACATGATGAACCTGTCACGTCCGGCTCCCCCGTCGACGATGTCATCGCCCGCGCCACCGTTCAAGACATCGTCACCGCCCTCACCAGTCAGGCGATCGTTGGCTGTCGTGCCGACCAAGACATCCGCGTTCGCGGTCCCACGGATCTGGCGCTGTCAGGGAAACTTCGCCAAGTCGAAAGCCCCCTACCCCGCCGCCATTCAGGCAACAGCCATCGCCCATGCGCCGTCCGCGTCGGCGCGGAATCGGCGAAGTGTGGGTCTGCCGATCAGATGGCGCTGGATGCTGAAGGTGTTGTAGATCGCTGCGTGGGTCGTGAGGAATCTCTGGGCTGAGGCTTGGAATTTGAACCTCTGCTGCTGTCGTTCTCGTCGTCGGATCGGCAGGTGGGAGTTCTCTGCCCGATTGTTCTCGCGAAGCCGGCTGGGTCGATGCAGATGCCTCAAATCCATTTGATCCAGAGCCGCGCCGTATGAGGCCAGGCCGTCGGTCGTGATCATCTCTGGCTCGACAGGCTGGTTGTGAAGGAGGCGCCTGAGCAGCTTCAACGCGGCCTCTGTGTCCCGCCGGCGCTGGACCAAGAGGTCGAGAACCTCGCCTTCGTCGTCGACGGCGCGCCACAGGTACATCCGCCTTCCGCCGATCGAACAGACCATCTCGTCCAGATGCCAGCGCGGCGACGGAGCTGGCCGACGGCGCTTCAGCCGCCTCGCGATCAGCGGTCCAAACTTGATCGTCCAGCGGCGGATCGTCTCGTAGCTGACGTCGATCCCGCGTTGCGCCAGGAGTTCCTCGACGTCACGAAAGCTGAGGCTGAAGCGAAAGTACAGCCAGGTGGCATGGCGGATCACATCTGCCGGAAACCGGTGGCGCTTAAACGAAATCGGCTTCACGAAATGTGTTCTCCGCCAGCGGCTTACGCCACAAATACCGGAGACCTTTTATCGTTCGCCTGATGGGGTGGATGGCCCCTGTGTCCGGCGTCTTAGCGCCATAGGGTGGCCGTTGTTTGAAGCGCCCACCTAACAGGAGCCATCCACCATGAACGTTACCACGATCGGGATTGATATCGCCAAGTCGGTGTTTCAGGTCCACGGCGTCGACGCCGCCGGCCAGGTGACAGTGATGAAGAAGCTGCGCCGCGCCGAAGTGATCAAGTTCTTCCAGTCGATCCCGGCATGCCTGGTCGGCATGGAGGCCTGCGCCACCGCGCACTTCTGGGCCCGGGAGATATCGGCTCTGGGCCACCAGGTTCGGCTGATGCCGCCCTCTTACGTGAAGGCCTATCTGCGGCGACAGAAGAACGACGCGGCCGACGCCGAGGCGATCTGTGAGGCGGTCACCCGTCCGACCATGCGG